>NZ_JBFBCE010000103.1:0-32750 GCF_040689595.1 Streptosporangium sp. NPDC051023
CCTGGGCCGGGGTGAGCACCCCGCCCGCCTGCTTGGCCACGCCCTGGAGGGCGGTCACCGCACCGGCGACGATGGCGCTGGCGCTGGAGGTGCCGCTGAAGGAACCGGTGTATGCCTTGTTCGGGTTGGTCTCGGACGGGGTCAGGTCCTGCCCGCCGGGAGTGCCCAGGGTCGCCGCGCAGGCGCCGTAGGCCTGGACGTCAACGCGCGAGCCGTACGTCGAGAACGACAACGCGGTTCGCGCAGCGGGCGGGGTGGATCCGGTGCAGTTCGTCCCACCGGGGCTGGGGGGCGCTCCCGCCCCGATCATGATGGCGCCGGAGTCGGGGCGGCCCATGATGGTGGTGGCGTAGGGGTCGGCCGGGTCGTCGAGGCTGTTGCCGCCGTTGCCCGCGGCCTCGATCACGGTCACTCCGGCCGCGGTGGCCAGCACCGTCTGGTCGTAGACGACGCTCTCCTCCTCCCAGGGGTACCAGCGGCCGGAGCTGTCGAGGATCAGCCCGACCTCGTACAGGATCACGTCGCCCGGCCCTGAGCGCGCGGTGGCGTAGGCGATGGAATCGGGAATGACGGTGCCGGACAGGTGCAGTGTGGCGTGCGGTGCGATGCCCGCCATGCCGAGTCCGTTGTCGTCCTGGGCGCCGATGATCCCGGCGGCGGCGGTGCCGTGGCCGACCGAGGAGTCGTTGGTGCACGGTTCGCCGAACATGGCGGGTACCTGGACCACTCCTCCGGTCGCGACGCGTCCGGCGAAGTCCTCATGACACAGGTTCCACTGGGTGGCGGCCCCGCTCAGCCGGGTCGGGCTGGTCCGGGCGGTGGTGGTGCCGTCGCCGAGCCGCCCGCTGCCGTTGGCACCCCAGGCGTAGAGCCACTGACCGGCTTTGCTGATGTTGTGTGCCAGGCCGGCCGCGATCCAGTCGCCGGACACGGGAATCGTGATGGGTGTGGTGGAGTCGGTGGTCGTGCCGTTGCCGAGCTGGCCCTGGGCGTTGTCGCCCCAGGCGTATGTCTGTGAGGTGCCTGAGGTCGTCGTGGCGATGCTGTGCAGGGCCCCCGCGAACACGCCATTGACGCCGGTCAGGCCGGAGACCGCGATCGGGGACTTCCTGTCGGTGAGGGTGCCGTCGCCGAGCTGGCCCTGGCTGTTGTCGCCCCAGGCCTTGACCGTGCCGCCGGACAGGAGGGCGAGCACGTGGTCGCCGCGGCTGCTGACCTGGCTGACGCCGGTCAGGCCGGGTACGGCGACCGGAGAGATCCTGTTGGTGGTCGTGCCGTCGCCGAGCTGGCCCTGGCTGTTGTCTCCCCAGGCCTTGACCGTGCCGTTGGCGAGCACGACGACGGAGTGACCGCTTCCCGCCGCGACGGTGCCGATCCCGGCGGAAACGCCGGTGAGCCCGGGAACGGTGATCGCGATCGAGGAGTCGGCGGTGCCGTAGCCGAGCTGGCGGTGGCTGTTGTCGCCCCAGGCCCGGACGGTGCCGTCCGCCAGTACGGCCAGGACGTGGCCGGGACCCGCGCTCACGCCCACCGCGTTGAAGATCCCGGCGACCTGCACCGGCACCGAGCTGTCGGTGGTCGTGCCGTTGCCTAGCTGCCCCTGGCTGTTGTCGCCCCAGGTCCACACGGTGCCGTCGGTCTTCAGGGCGACCGAGTAGCCGTTGCCCGCGGCGACGGTGGCGACGTTGCTCAGCCCGGGGACCCGCACCGGGACTTTCTTGGCCGTGGTGTTTCCCGTGCCGAGCTGCCCCTGGGCGTTGTCGCCCCAGGCCCACACCTCTCCGACCGTCGGGGTCCACGTCGCCATCAGCGAGTGATCGTCACCCACGGCGACGGTCTGCAGCCCGTACAGCGGGAGCACTGTGGACTGGACCTCGATGTCGGTGACGGTGACGTTGTCGCCCTTGCCGCCGGGCTGGGCGTTGGCGTAGTCGGCGTCGAGTCCTCCGCCTTGGACGGAGGCGGTCGCGTTGCGGTACTTCTGGTGCTGGCTCAGCGGCTCGGTGGGGGCCACGGGGATCGGCCTGGCCTGGGCGATCTCCACCGAGGACAGGGCGTTCAGGTCGTCCAGCAGCGACTCGATGCCCTTGGGCACGGTGACGACGAACCAGGAGTTCAGGTCGGGCAGCTCACGGCCGGTCCGCTTCTCCAGCTGGAGCCGTTGCTGGGTGACCTTCGCCTCGGGGACGGACGACAGCGGCCTGATCGACGCGCCCTCGTGCCTGGCCAGCACCCGCTGGATCTCGGAGGCGTCGGCGGTGTCCTCCGCGACGAGCTTCTGGTCGCGTAGCCGTACGGTGAGATCGGGCTTGAACTTCACCGAAAGCTCGGTCGTGGAGAACCCCTTGGGAAGCGGCCCGTGCGTTCCCGGGGCGACCCCCTTCTCCCCGCTGTGGTCGTAGGCCGGGGCCGGTTCGGCCGAGGCGGGGCTCGCCGAGACCACACCCGACAACGTGCCGACGGTCACAGCCAGTATGGCCGCGGCGAGCCGCCGCCGCGACGATCGAAACCCTCCGCGGTCCCGGTCATTGGAGTGAACTGACAACAAATTCTCCTTTGGTGTTTTCCGCGACGTACGAGTTCAGAGCCTTGCGATCGGTGACTCCGGGCATGCCGAAGAACGGCGGAACGCTCCCGCGAGCACGTCAAACCGAGGCGCCGCCGTCACGGGAAGACCTATTACCCGAACGATCGGCATGCGTTGTGAAAACAACAGACCCGACGAGTCAGCATAGGCCGATCACCCACGCGAAAATCAACAGTGAAAACGATTTACACGGTCGGCTATTAGGCGAACGCGCGGAGTCATTGTGCTGATTCTTGATGGATCGGGCCTGCCGTTTAAAAGTTACGCTTGACGGCGTCCGGAAAAAGTCGTAGAAATGACGGTCGTCAGACTCCCGGCCACCCGCTGCGCTCCGTATTCGTGTGGTCGTCATATGCCATCAAGCTGCGGGAGGGGCCGCTCTCAAAGCAGGTGTCCGGTTGATTTCGCCGCTGTGGAAGGTGTGCGCGGGCTACGCGTTCTCCTTGGGAAACCGGGATTCTCCTGTGAGGCTGAAGCTTCCGGCACGGGGCGGAGCCGAGCGAAACGCCCGGTGAAATGAGGGTTGCGGGAGCGCTCTCCACCGATGCCTGTCGCATGGGAAACATCCTCGCCGTACCGTGGGAAAAAACCCGTGGTTCTCAAAGATGTGAATGTGGTAAAGGGGCGTCCGGGTGGCGCTCGGTTGCGCGGGCAGCATGCCGGATACTGTTCGGGAGAACATGGAAACGCAGGGTGAACATGTCGGAGGGAAACGCAGGAAAGACAATGGCGTGCCGATCGGCTCGCACCGGTGGACGGCGGGCCCGATCTCGCTCGCCGAGATCGGGTGGGCATTCCACTGAGATCGCGGGGTCCGCGATGTCCCGTTCGCGAACGGAGACCGACTGTGACGCACGGTGACGGAAACGGATCGGTGGGCGTGATCGTGACCACCGTGATCGTGCTTTCGAGCGGGCAGGGCGGTGACCCGGCGGCACCCGGGGTGCGCCGGCGGTCTTTCACCTGCCTTCATGAGGCGGGTGCACCCGTGAGCCGAAACGCTTACCGGCGGAAGGGGATGCCGTGCCGAAACCTTAAACCCTCACGGGCACCCGGTCCGGTCATGCTGGGCGTAGGGACGAAGCGGGGACACCGCAGAGGAGAAGAGGAGACCGGTGACAGTGACCGCGCTGACGCAGGAAACGGTTGGAGCCCTCGCCGGGGAGGTGGCGACCCCCTCGTACGACCGCTCCGGGCTCACTGCCGGCATCGTCCACTTCGGGGTCGGCGGGTTTCACCGCGCGCACCAGGCGATGTACGTCGACCGGCTGATGAACGAGGGCGGGGCGCGTGACTGGGCGATCTGCGGTGTCGGGGTCCTGCCGGGCGACGCGCGGATGCGGGATGTGCTGAGGGCGCAGGACGGCCTCTACACGCTCGTGCTGAAGCATCCGGACGGGACGCGCGAGGCCCGCGTCATCGGGTCGATCGTCGAGTACCTCTTCGCCCCCGACGACCCGGAGGCGGTCGTCGAGAAGATGGCCGACCCCGCGATCCGGATCGTTTCGCTCACGGTGACCGAGGGCGGCTACAACATCCATCCCGTCACCGGGGAGTTCGACGCGGAGGACCCCGGGATCCGTGCCGACCTGGAGCGGGGCGCGGTCCCCGCCACGGTTTTCGGGCTCGTCACCGAGGCGCTGCGCCGCAGGCGCGTCAGGGGGACCACCCCGTTCACCGTCATGTCGTGCGACAACATCCAGGGGAACGGGGACGTCGCGCGCCGCGCCTTCACCGCGTTCGCCGGGCTCGCGGATCCCGAGTTCGCCGCCTGGATGGACGGCGCCGTCGCGTTCCCCAACTCCATGGTCGATCGCATCACCCCCGTCACGACCGACCGGGACCGGCGGGACCTGGTCTCGCGATTCGGTGTCGAGGACGCCTGGCCGGTCGTCTGCGAGCCGTTCACCCAGTGGGTGCTCGAAGACCGTTTCCCCGCAGGACGCCCCGCCTTCGAGGGGGCGGGGGTCCAGGTCGTCGCGGATGTGGAACCGTACGAGCTGATGAAGCTGCGTCTGCTGAACGCCGGGCACCAGGCGCTCTGTTACTTCGGCTACCTCAGCGGATACCGGTACGCCCATGAGGCGGCGACCGACGCCGCGATCGCGAGGTTCCTGCTGGACTACATGGACGTCGAGGCCACGCCGACGCTCAGGCCCGTGCCGGGCATCGACCTGGACGCCTACAAGCGGACCCTCGTCGAACGGTTCGCCAACCCCGAGGTGCGCGACACACTGGCGAGACTGTGCGCCGAGTCGTCGGACCGGATCCCGAAATGGGTGCTTCCCGTCGTGCGGGAACAACTGGCGCGCGGTGGTGAGATCGTCCGGGCGGCCGCGGTGGTGGCCAGCTGGGCCAGATACGCCGAGGGAGTCGACGAGTCCGGCGAGCCGATCGAGGTCGTCGACCGGCTGAGGGACCGTCTGACGGCCGCCGCGAGGGCGCAGCGCGAACATCCGACGGCGTTCATCGAGAATCGGGACCTCTTCGGCGACCTGGCCGACGACCGGCGGTTCGTCGAGCCGTACGTCCGCGCGCTCGGCTCACTGCACGCCAACGGCGCCCGCGTGACGGTACAGGAGCTCGCGGGGGGCGGGATATGTGCGTGAGGCGAGGATTTCCCTCAGCCAAAGAAAACCAAAGTTTCGTATTTTTTCCTAGAAAATATTACATGTGAGTTTACGTGGCAATTTTTGCGATATAAACCTGTCCTCGTTGCCCTCACCTGCGATGTCAGGAGGTGCGGTGGACAATGGACTGCCATTCATCCCAGCCGAGCAGACGCGATTTCCTCCGGGGAGCCATGGCCGTGGGGGCGTCGCTGACTCTGGCAGGGAGCCTCAGCTCCTGCGGCTCCAGGGGAGACGCACCGCGGACCGCGGGCGGTGACCAGTGGCGCCAGTTCAAGGGAACCACCTTGAACTTCATCTCGGAGAACACCGCTCCCACAGCGGCCATCGCCGCGAATGTCAGCCCGTTCACCGATCTGACGGGGATCAACGTCAACATCGTGACGCTGGAGCTGACCGCTCTCGTCCAGCGGGTCGCCCTTGACCTGGCGTCGGGGCGGGCCCAGTACCAGGTGATCTACGCCGACCCCTACCAGGTGCTCGCGCCCTACCAGCGGGGGCTGGTCGACCTGCGCTCGCTGCAGGCCGACCCGGACCTGCCGGACCTGCCGGGCGGCGTCGCGGACTTCATCCCCACCCAGCTGGACGCGGCCGGGCGGTTCGTCGAACCGGGGCCCGTCTACGCGCTGCCGTACGACGCGCCGACGATGATCTGGCAGTACCGGCGCGACCTGTTCGACAAGTACCACGACCGCATGGCCAACGACCTCGGGTTCGATCCGACCCCGGGCGGTGACCGGACGTGGGAGGAGTACTACAGGATCGCCGACTGGTTCAACAAGCATGCCAAGGCGGACGTCGCGTACGGCACCGGACACCAGGCCCGCCAGCACGACTCCCTGATGAACGACTTCAGCAACGTGCTCTGGTCGTACGGCGGCGCCTACTTCGACAACGGCAAGGAGGTCGGCCGCATGGGGTCGCGGGACCCCGGCCCGAGCAGGCTCGACTCGGAGGCCGCGATCGCGGGCGCGGAGTTCTACCAGCGACTGCTGTCCATCGCCGACCCCGCCTCCAAGACATGGGACTGGGACGGCGTCGGCGCCGCGCTCCGCGCGGGCAGGCTGGCGATGTGCCCCAACTGGCACGAGTACGCGGCCAGCAACGAGGAGGTGCTGCCCGGCAAGGTCGACTACGCGCCGCTGCCGAAGGGCCCCGCGGGCACCGCCAACATGTACGGGGGCACGGGGGTCGCGATCAGCGAGAACACACTGCCTCACGAGCGCGGCGCGGCCTGGTTGTTCATCGCGTGGGCCACCTCGCCGCAGACGCAGCTCGCCAACCTCAAGAGCAAGGCGGGCGGAGGCACGCCGACGCGGACCTCCGTCTACGAACTGCCCGAGGTGCGCGCGGCCGAGAAGAGGCCCTCGCCGATGCCCAACATGCTCACCGCCACCGCGGTACGGCAGGCTTGGCGGCCCGACAAGATCGGCCTTCGGCCCAAGATCCCCATGTGGAACGAGTGCAATACCGCGATCTTCACACAGCTGTCCCGGATGCTCACCGGGGCCGGGTCGCCGGAGGAAACGATGCGTTCGATCAAGTCACGGGTTGACCAGATCGTGGCACGAGGGTGGGTGGCCTAGATGGCACACGCCGCAGACTCCTCCTCGGTGCTCCGCCGGTCGAGCGGCCCCGAGACCGTGGCTCCGAAGGAGCCGCACGTCGGATTCGAGGGCAGGATGATGGCACCCGGCCTGATCCTGCTGGCCGCGCTGTCGATCGTGCCCTTCCTCGCCCTGATCGCGATGAGCTTCTCCCATGTCGGCCTGCTGGGCGGGGTGCGGCTCAGACCGGTCGGCCTCGGCAACTGGGCCCGGTTCTTCACCGACGCCGACATGTGGATGTCGTGGCTGCGCACGGTCGTCTACTTCGTGCTCACGGTCGGGCTCGAGATGGTCCTGGGCGTCGGCATCGCCCTGTGCCTGTACCGCGTGCTGCGCGGCCGTAACGTCCTGCTCAGCCTGGTGCTGCTGCCGATGTTCGCCGCGCCCGTGATCGTCGGCCTGCTGGGCCGCTACCTCACCGACTCCACCTTCGGCCTCTACGCCTGGATGCTGCGCTCGCTCGGCTACACCGGAGACATCCTCGGCAGCCCGGTCAGCGCCTTCGCCGCGGTCGTGCTGATGGACGTGTGGGAGTGGACCCCGCTGATCGCCCTGATCACCCTCGCGGGCCTGTCCAGCGTGCCGCAGTCGGTGCGCGAGGCCGCCGCCGTCGATGGTGCCCCGGCGTGGATGACGTTCAGGTACATCATCTTCCCGGCGATCTCCAACGTGCTGCTCGTCGCGCTGCTCATCCGCTCGATGGACGCCATCCGCTATTTCGACATCATCTGGGTCACCACCAACGGCGGCCCCGCGGACGCGACCAAGATCGTTCCTATCCGGCTCTACGAGACCGCGTTCCGCTTCTTCGACTTCGGTTACGCCGCGGCCATCGGCCTGGCGATGCTGGCCTTCTCGATCTTCATCGCCCGTACCTTCGTCAGGCTTCTGGACACCAGGGGGTTGACCCGATGAGCACCCCGATGACACCGTCGGCGCATCGGCGAGTTGTCCCCGGCCAGGCGGCGCGGGGAAACGGGCAGGTGACCGCCGCCCCGTCGGGGGTGCCGCAGTCGCCGCTCGAGGCCAGCAGCAGGCGTTCCCGGTGGACGGTGACGCTCCTGCTCGCCGTGGCCATGCTCTGGACGCTGGTCCCCCTGCTCTGGATGCTGCTGTCGTCGTTCAAGAACCGTACAGACGTGACAGCGGCCACGCCGCAGGTCCTGTTCGCGCCGACCCTGGACAACTACCGCAACCTGTTCAGCGGGCCCAACAACCTCGGGCCCTACATCCTGCACAGCGTGCTGGCCGCGGGGATCTCCGCGTTGCTCGCGCTCTGCCTGGGCGCGCTCGCCGGGTACGGCCTGGCGCGGACCAGGATGCACGGCAAGAAACACCTGGCCTTCTGGATCATCTCGACGCGCATGGCGCCCATCGCGGCGATCGTGGTCCCGCTGTTCCTCATCTTCCGCGGGCTCGGCCTGATCGACTCGATCCCCGGTCTCGTGCTGGCCTACCTGACCTTCAACCTGCCGTTCGCCATCTGGCTGATGAGCGCGTTCTTCGCCGAGGTTCCGCCCTCCCTGGAGGAGTCCGCGCTCGTCGCGGGCTGCACCCGCTGGCAGGCCTTCCGCATGGTCATCCTCCCGCTGACCAAGTCGGGGCTGGTCACCACCTTCGTGCTGTGCCTCGTCTTCGCCTGGAACGACTATGCCTTCGCCGTCGTCTTCTCGGGGCCGAACTCCCAGACGCTGCCCATCGCCGCCTCCCAGCTCGTCACCCAGACGGGCATCGACTGGGGGCAGCTCACCGCGATCGGCACGATCGTGGTCGTGCCGATGATGCTCGCCGGGCTCGCCGTGCGCCGCTGGCTGGTCACCGGCCTGACCCTCGGTGCCGTCACCGGAGAGTAGGAGTGCCCGCCATGAACGGACCCACGATGCGCGTGGCCGTACTGCGCGGTGTGGGGAAGATCGTGCTGGAGGAGCGGCCCCGGCCGGAACCAGGGCCGGGGGAGGTGCTGGTACGGGTCGCGTCGGTCGGTACGTGTGGTTCCGACGTGCACTACTACGAGCACGGGCGGATCGGGGACTTCGTGGTCGAGGCGCCGCTGGTGCTCGGCCACGAGCCGTCGGGGACCGTGGCCGCCACGGGGGCGGGGGCCGACCGACACCGCCCGGGGCAGCGCGTCTCGGTCGAGCCTGGGACGCCCGACTTCACCTGCCCGCAGTGCCTGGCGGGGCGGTACAACCTCTGCCCGGGGATGCGGTTCTTCGGCACCCCTCCGATCGACGGCGCGTTCTGCGAGTACGTCGTGGTGCGGGAGGAGTTCGCCCATCCCGTCCCCGACACCATGTCCGCCGACGCCGCGGCCCTGGTCGAGCCGCTGTCGGTGGCCGTGTGGGCCTGCGGGAAGGCGCGGGCGGGGCCCGGCGCCCGGGTGCTCGTCACCGGTGCGGGCCCGGTCGGGCTGCTTTGCCTGCAGGCGGCGCTGGCCTTCGGCGCCACCGACGTCATGATCACCGATGTCAATCCCGTTCGCCTCGGGATGGCCCGCGATCTGGGCGCGAGCGTGGCGCTCGACGTGGGGGAGAACGACCTGGCCGACGTGGCCTTCCAACCGGACGTGCTGCTCGAATGTTCGGGGGATCCCGCCGTCGCCGGAGAGGCGGTGCGTGAGGTCGGGAGAGCGGGACGGGTCGTCCTGGTCGGCATGGGCGGGGACGAGATCACGCTGCCGCTGTCCCACCTGCAGACGCGCGAACTCGAGGTGACGGGCACCTTCCGTTACGCCAACACCTGGCCCTCGGCCATCGCGCTGGCGGCCACGGGACGCGTCCGGCTGGACGCGCTGGTCACCGGCCACTACGGCCTGGCCGAGGTCGAGCGGGCACTCACCGCGGGCGCCCGCGACCCCGGGCTCGTCAAGGCGGTCGTCCGGCCGCAGGAGTGACGGCCTCCAACGACTTCAAGGAGAGACCAATGGCCAAAGTGCTCTACGACGAGGCGACACGCGTCTATCCCGGAACCGCGCGGCCCGCGGTCGACGCCCTCGACCTCGACATCTCCGATGGCGAGTTCCTGGTCCTCGTCGGCCCCTCCGGCTGCGGGAAGTCCACCTCCCTGCGCATGCTCGCCGGGCTGGAAAGGGTGGACGGCGGGCACATCGCCATCGGTGAGCGCGACGTCACCCATCTGCCGCCGCGTGACCGGGACATCGCGATGGTCTTCCAGAACTACGCCCTGTACCCGCACATGTCGGTCGCCGACAACATGGGCTTCGCGCTGCGGGTGATGAAGACGCCGAAGGAGGAACGCGACCGCCGGGTTCGCGACGCCGCCCGCCTGCTGGACCTGGAGGAGTACCTCGATCGCAAACCCAAGGAGCTCTCCGGAGGGCAGCGGCAGCGCGTGGCCATGGGGCGGGCGATCGTCCGTGAGCCGCAGGTGTTCCTCATGGACGAGCCGCTGTCCAACCTGGACGCGAAGCTGCGCGTGCAGACCCGCACCCAGATCGCCGCCCTGCAGCGCAGGCTCGGCGTGACGACGGTCTACGTCACTCACGACCAGGTCGAGGCCATGACGATGGGGGACCGGGTGGCCGTCCTCAAGGACGGGCTCCTTCAGCAGGTCGCCACGCCGTTGCACCTCTACCAGCATCCGGCCAACGTCTTCGTCGCGGGCTTCATCGGCTCGCCCTCGATGAACCTGGCCGAGTACCGCGTCGAAGGCGAGGACGCGGTCCTCGGCGGGACACGGGTCAGACTGGCCCGTGAGACGCTCGACGCGCTCAAGAAGGAGGGCGGCGACCGCGTCGTCCTGGGCTTCAGGCCCGAGGCCGTCGACCTGGTCGCCGACACAGCCGTCGACGCCGGGCTCAGCTCCTTCCCGGTCACGGTCACCGTTGTCGAGGAACTGGGCTCCGACGCCTTCCTGTACGGCCAGTACGCCGACGAGGCTCATCCGGCGCTTCTCGAGCAGACCGTCATCGCCCGCGTCGACCCCAACGCCCCGCCCGCCAAGGGGGACCGGGTCCGGCTGCGGATCGTCCCGGGAAAGGAGCGGCTCTTCTCCGCGATCACGGGGCGGCGGCTGCCCCCCTGACCGCGTCGGGATCGCCGTGGTGCCGCGCTTTTAGGCGCAGGCGGCGTAGAGGACGTCGCGTAGTCCGGGCAGGTCCTCCCTGTCGTCGCGCCAGACGAGCCGCAGGCTCAGGTCCGGGGCCGAGAGGGCGAGTTTGGTGAGTGTGCCGGACTCCAAGGCGGTGGACACCGCGAACTCGGGGAGCAGGCAGATCCCCAGGCCCTGTTCGGCCCAGGCGCGCATCACCGGAACCCCGCCGGCCTGGACCCGTTCCGGTCCGGGGCCAATGATCTTTTCGGCGGCCAGCAGGAAGGAACAGTTCGACACGTTGACCAGAAGCCGTTCGCCGGACAGGTCGCCGGGGCTCAGGTGGGGGCGCCCGCGCAGCCGGTGGCCGGGGGCCGCGACCAGGGCGAGCGGGACCGCGCCGACGTCGAGGAAGGTCAACGGCGCTGGTGGCGGTGGAAAGCCGAGATCCCCCAGAGCGTCGCCGGTGTCCAGGAGCAGCGCCGCCTCCAGCCGGCCTGCGGCCACGTCGGCGAACAGGTCGTCCCGGCTCATGGCGGGCCGCACCCCGACGCGGACGTCGGGGCGGCGTCCGGCGAGCCTCGCCAGCACCTGCGGCACGTAGGCGGCGGCGATGGTCTCCAGTGCGCCCAGACGCAGTTCCTGCTGCTGCCCGGTCACCTCGCGGCGCGCCTGCTCGGCCTGATCCAGCAGACGGCGGGCCCAGCCGAGCAGGCGTTCACCCGGCCCGGTCAGACGCATGCCCCTGGACGTCCGTTCGAACAGCGCCACGCCCAGCGACTTCTCCAGAGTGCGGATCTGCTCGGAGACGCTGGAGGGGGCCATCCCGAGGGCGACGGCGGCGTCGGTCACTGTCCTGTGTCGTGCCACAGCCTCGAAGGTCCGCAACTGGCGCAGTTCCATGCCTCTCCCAACCCGCGGCGGGCGTTCGGAATTTCCGAACGGAGGGTACGGGTGCGCCGGTGGAGACGACGGAGCCCTGCCCGGACAGTGGAGGGCATGACGTCTCTCCAGTCCTCTCCCGCAGGCGAACTCCCGGACGGTCCCTCGGACGGACGGGCCCCGGCGACGGCCAGGACCGGTCGCAGGCCCCTCGCGCTGCTGGGCATCTCGCTCGGATACTTCATGGTTCTGCTGGACATGACCGTGCTCTCGGTCGCGGAGCCGGATCTGGCCGCCTCGTTGCGCGCCTCGATCGTCGGTCTGCAGTGGGTGACCACGGGTTACACGGTGGTGTTCGGCGCGTTGCTGTTGTCGGCCGGGGCGGTCGCCGACCGGTACGGCGCGCACCGGGTCTTCCGCGCCGGTGTCGTGGTGTTCGGGCTCGGATCGCTGCTGTCGGCCCTTGCCCCGGCACTGGAGCCCCTGGTCGTGTTGCGCGCGGTGCTCGGCGCCGCCGGGGCCGCCTGCGTGCCTGCCTCCATGGCGATGATCGCGCTGCTCTACCCGGACCCGGCGGAGCGCACCCGCGCCGTGGCGGCCTGGGCCGCCATCAGCGGAGCCGCGGTGGCCGCGGGCCCGATCGCCGGTGGCGTGCTGGTCGACCTGGCGGGCTGGCGGGCGATCTTTCTGGTCAACGTGCCGATCGCGGTGCTGGTGCTCGCGCTGACCACGGGGCGAGTGACCGAGCGCGCACGTGGCGACCGGCGGATCGACTGGACGGCGCAGCTGGCGGCCTGCACGGTGCTGGCGCTGCTGACCGACACGCTCGTCGCCGCAGGCTCACGTTCCTGGGCGCACGCGGCCGGATCGGGGGCGGCCACGGTGTTCGTGGCCGCCGTGTTCATTGCCCTGGAACGGCGCAGCACGGCCCCCGTGGTCAACCGGGCGCTCCTGCGCGGCGCAGGCGTGCGGACTGGGCTGGCGGCGGGCGCGGCGGTGAACTTCGCCCTCAACGGGAGCCTGTTCGTGCTGCCGTTGCTGTTCCAGCAGGACCGCCACCTCAACGCGGCCGTCAGCGGCCTGGCGTTCCTGCCGCTCACCTTGCCGTTCGTGCTCAACCCGCCGGTGACCGGCCGGATCGTGGCGCGTTTCGGCCCGCGCCCACCCATTCTGACAGGGATGACACTGCTCACCGCGGGCGGCGTCACGCTCGGCTGGGCGGCCTGGACAGGGGCCGGATACGGCTGGCTTGCCCTGGGACTGTCGCTCACCGGATTCGGTGTGTCGTTCGTGCTGCCCGCCCTGGTCTCCGCCGTCGTCGGCGCCGCCCCCGAAGGGACGGCGGGATCCGCCGGAGGGCTGCTCAACGCCGTTCGCCAAACCGGGGCCACGCTCGGGGTCGCCGCCATGGGAGCCCTCGCCGGCCTGGGCACCGTGATCGGATCGGCCTACGCGCTCCTGCTGTCGGCCTCGGTGTGCGCCGCGGCCGGAGTCTGGTTCGCCCTCGGCGCGGCGCGGCCGAACCACCGGTGACGACGACCCCGCCCCTGAGAAGCGAGGTGCCGGGCCGTCAATCGGCGACCCGGCCCGCGGACGACCTCTGAAATTCACCGCCCGGCACCGGCGGCCTGCCTGGGCCGGCACTCTCGGTACCGGCCCGGTTTCGCATAGCGCCGCTACGAGGATGCGATCTTGATCGTCTCCACGACCTTGGCGCCGCCGCAGAGCGACGGGGTCACCCACCGGCCGGTGGAGTAGAGCCGGGTCTGGTCGGCGTGATGCGGGGAGGTGGGGTCGGCCGCCTGGCCGTAGGTGAGCAGGGTGCGCACCCCGGGGCAGCCGGTGTCATTGAAGGAAACCTGCTGGAGGTAGGTGTTGCCGTAGGCGGGCACGAGGTGGCCGCCGTCCCACTCGCCTTCGAGCACGTTGAGCCCGTCGTCGAGGCCACCGCCGGGGATGGGGATGCGCCGTCCTCCGTCGGCCACGTACTGCCGGTCGCCGAGCCGGGCGTCCAGCGGGACTCCGGCCGTCCGCATCCAGGCCACCGCGTCGCCCAGCGCCTTGAGGTCCGGCTTGGGGTCGCGCGGGGTGCGCAGCGGATCGGCGGCGTCGAACGGCACCCGCCAGTCGGGGGTGCCGAGAAGCTGCCAGTAACGGGTGAACAGCAGCGCGCCCCGGCTGCCGACGTCGAAGCGCCGGTCCCACTTCGCCAGCACCTGGCACGCCCGCCGTACCTCGGCCGAGCCCGCGCAGTCGCGGACCAGGGCGTCGACCGCCAGGTCGGCGGCGTAGGAGCGGCTGTCGAGGTTGAGGTCCCACAGGTCGCCGCCGTCGAAGGGCCCCTTCTTCAGCCGTTCGGTCAGGGAGAGCAGGCCCGCCCTGGTCCGCAGGCTGCGCGGGGTCGCGCCGTCGCCGGTGACGCGAGGGAAGCCGATGAGCGGCCGGTCCAGGCTGCTCAGCCAGTGGCTGTCGTTGGCGTTGAAGGTGTAGTCGCGATTGCGCAGCACCGGGAGGCGGGCGGGGCCGACCGTGCCGGGCACGAGGCTGTCGGGGTCGGTGCCCGGCGCGCAGGCGCTCCGGGAGCCGTCGACGATGGCCATGCCGCTCACCATCGTGCTCACGCAGGCGTCGGGGATGTTGGGGACGCCCTGGATGTCGGCGTAGAGCGCCTGGCCACGGGAGTCGGCGGCGATCGTGTTCCCGGTGCTGCTCTGGTTGGTGCGCAGGACCGTCAGCAGGTCGTCGGTGGTCTTGGCGCGAGCGAAGCCGTACCAGGAGTTGAGCAGCCGGAGGTTGCCCTTGGTGGCGCTGGCCACGGCGTAGGTGTCGCCGTCGATCGTCACCGCCGGGCCGTACCTGGTCGAACGGAGCGTCCTGGTCGTGGTCGTGCCCCCGGCGAGGTTCACACCGACCCGGCGTTCGGTCATCTTCTCGGGACGACCGTCGACCACGTAGGTGGTGGAGTCTTTGAGGGTCAGCTTGACCAGCGCCATCGGCTTGGCGGTCGAGATGGTGTGGCTCCACCCGACGGTCGGGGTGTAGCCGACGACCATCAGCGGCAGGCCGAGCAGCGTGGCCCCGGAGACGTCGAGTGTGCCGGGTACGGTCAGCTGCGACTGCCAGAAACGGCTTTGCCCGACCCATCCCAGGTGCGGGGCGCCCAGGATCACGCCACCGCCACCGCGGGTGGACTTCCCGCCGAGCGCGATCGCGTTGCTGCCGGGGGTGGCGGTGGGAGCGGGGGGAGTGGTGGGAGCGCCGGGGGCGGGCTGGAATCCGTTGGCCACGAACGCCGACTCCCCCGCCAGTGTGAACAGTGTCAGGTACTGCAGGCGGAAGATGTCCAGGTCGGTGATCGGACGTACCCAGGCAGCCCCCTTGCAGGCAGGGTCGGTGATGCGTGCTTCGCGCAGGTACCTGTTGTATCCGGCCGCGAAGCCACGCGCCGCCTGCCTCACCTCCGGCAGCGGGCCGTACGGCGCGGACCGCGCCAGCAACCGTTCGAGCTGCCCGTCCTCGGTCTGGCTGCGGATGAACAGGTCGCTGGCCAGGTTCGTCGCCGCGCCGGGAGCGTAGCCGGGCCTGGGGGCGGTGTCGGGCCCGAAGAAGCGCGACCGCTCGCCCCTGGCGGTCAGATAGGACTCGGCCATCGCGCACACGTTGTCACGAGCCTGCGCGTATCCCTGACCGAACGTGGCCCCTTCGACGGTGTTCGCGGTGATGTGCGGGATGCCGTAAGCGGTGTACTGAATGGTGGCCGCCGGGCCCGCCGTGGTTTCGGCATGAACCGCGGCGGGCGCCAGTGCGAGCGTCGCGGTCAGGCCCCACAGGAGCGTTTTGCTGGATCTCATACCCGCTGATCATTGTCGGGGGGCCTGTCGCTCCACATCGTGTATGAGTCGGGTTCGGCGTGTACCAAAGTAGGGGGCGAAGTGCTCCGAAGTATCGAACCGTGACAGCGGAAAGCCCCCTCGAACGCCGCCCCTGCCTACTCCCCGGCGACCGGCCGGTAGGTGCACACGTGCGTGCCGGTGCCGCTGATGACCGTGGAGACCAGCTCGAGCGTGCGCGGCACACCGTCACCGGGGAAGATCGTCTTACCGCCGCCGAGGATCACCGGCATGATCATGAGCCGGAGCTCGTCGACCAGGCCCTCGTGCAGGAGGGCGCGCACGAGCGTGGGGCTTCCCATGACCAGCAGGTCGCCGCCATCGGTCTCGCGTAGCTCGCGGATGCGGGCCACGGCCTCGCCGCCGGGGATGCGGGTGGTGTTGTCCCAGGTCAGGTCGTCCTCGCTCAGTGTCTTGGACACGACGTACTTCGGGATGGCGTTCATCCTGTCGGCGAACGGGTCGCCGGCCCGCTCGGGCCACGCCGCGGCCATCGTCTGCCATGTGCGGCGCCCGAACAGCAGCGCTCTGGCCTTGGTCAGCGCGTCGTCGAAGGCGCCGCCGACCACCTCCGGATCGAAGAACGGGTGTGACCAGCCGCCGTGGGCGAAGCCACCGTCGGTGTCCTCGTCGGGTCCGCCCGGCGCCTGCACGACGCCGTCCAAGCTCATGAACTCACTGACCACGATGCGCATGGGACTCGCTCCTCTGGGGGTGTGCCTTGGTTACGGCGTCGGCCTGCGGCCGGATATTCGGATGACGGCGACGGCGACCCGGTGGTCGCTCCTCGACCGGCTCGACGAGTCCGTGTGATTTCTCGATCACTTCCACTTCGAGCATGCCTTCACGCTATCTGCCGACGATTCAAATTGTCAAGACAAAATAATTTGTCGGCTGCGTCGTTCCTGTCCGGGTTCTTGGGTGGGGGTGTCCGCGATGCGTCCCGGCCCGTCGGGCGCTGGGCGGCGAACTCGAGATCTACTTCTCCGTCGGCTATTGCGGCACGCGACGTCATGACGGAAAGTGGTCGCATGGTTACAGCAAACTTCACCCCATGGAACGGGCTGCCGCCGGAGGCACGACAGGCGGGCTTCGAACAGGACCATCAGATCCTCTATGTCGCACGGGTCGCGTACGGGGGCGGCCTGCACCTCGGGAAGATCCGGGCCGACTGGCGCGCGGCCGCCATCCCCTTCGGTGGCCAGGAGGTGTGGGTCGATGGGGCCGAGGTCTGGACACATCGGCTGAGCGATGGCTCCGGCGGTGTGTGGAACGTTCCCGGTGGCTCTCCCGGCGATGCGGTCGTCTGCGGCCACGAGGCCGACGGCACCCCGTTGTACGCCGCCCGCGCCTACCACAACGGCGGCCTGCACCTCGGGAAGTGGCGAGCGGACTGGACGGCCGCGGCCATTCCGTACGGCGGCGAGGAGCTGTGGATATCCCGGTTCTCTGTCCTTAGCCCCGGCCAGTACATCGACGGCGACCCCGCCTTCGAGTGGCAGCGTCCCTGAGTCATCGCAGCCCATGTCCCGCGCCGAAGCCTGCGCCGGTCTATCGGGGCGGGCGTAGGGCTCCGGCGGAGACGGCCATGATCGCGGCCAGCAGGGCGGGGATGCCCAGGGCCGCGGGCAGGCCGACGAGCTCCGCCGCTCCGCCGATGATCGCGGGGCCCGCGACGAGGCCCGCGTAGCCGATGGTGGCGACCTGGGCGATGCCGTGCCCCGCGCGGGCGGGGTCGTGATTGCCCGCGGCGGAGAAGACCTGGGGCACGATCGTGGCCAGGCCGAGGCCGAACAGGGCGAAGCCCGCGATCGCGACGGGGATGCTGCCGACGAGGAGCGCGGTGCCCAGGCCCGCGGCGGCCAGGAGGCCGGAGTGGCGGACCAGGCGGACCGGGCCGAGGCGCAGGGCCAGGTGGTCTCCGGCGAAGCGGCCCACGGTCATCGCGGTCGAGAAGACGGCGAAACCGAGGGCGGCGACGCCCTGCGGGGCGTGGAGGTCCTCGAAGAGGTAGACGGCGGTCCAGTCGACGGCGGCGCCCTCGCCGACGAGCCCGGCGAAGGCGACGGCGCCGATCAGCGCGATCCAGCCGGACCAGCGGGCGCGGGTGGCCGTACGGGGGTTCTTCGCGGCCGGAGGGGCGTGGGGCAGGAGGTGGCGCCTGACGAGAAGGCAGGCGAGGGCCAGGGGGACGCCGGTGGCGGCCAGGGTGGTGCCCGCCCCGGTGCCGAGCCAGGCGAACAGGCCGCCCAGTCCCGCGCCGAGGAGGCCGCCGACGCTGTACATGCCGTGGAAGCCGGACATGAGGGGCCTGCCGTACGCGCGCTCGACCTCGACGCCGTGGGCGTTCATGGAGACATCGAGGGAGGCGCTGACGACGCCGTACAGGAAGAGGGCGGCGACGAGGAGAGGCAGGGTGGGGGCGTAGCCGGGCGGGATGACGGCCAGGGTCGTGGCGACGGCTGCGGGGGTGACGACGCGGGCGCTGCCGAAACGGTCGGTGAGGCGTCCCGCGAAGCGCATCCCGACGATGAGCCCGGTGGTGAGGGCGAGCAGGCCGTAGCTGAGCTGCCCGTTGCCGAGGCCGAGGTCGTGCTTGACGGCGGGGATGCGGGCGGCCCAGGCGCCGGAGACGGTGCCGAGCAGCACGAAGAAGAAGGACACGGCCCGGCGGGCGCCGGTCACCTGCCGGATCGCGGTGCCACTCATGGCGCCCCCGGGGTCTCTGGTTTCGCGGCGACATTCAACCACGCGCCTGCTCGACGGAGGGAGAAGCCCCTTCGTCACGGATGATCTGGCGGCGGGCCTCGCCCAAGAGGAGGACGGCGACCCTCGCGAGGCGGGCGGCCACGCCGTCGCGGCGGGTTTTCCTCAGGAGGCGTCGCGCCGGTAGAGCGCGGCGGTCGTGGCCTCGATCCTGGTCATGACGCTCAGGAGGTCGTTGAGGGTCGGTGTGTCGAGGCATTCGAGGAGGTGGCGGAACTCGGCGAGACCCGCGTCCGTTATCCGCTCGATGAGGGAACGGCCCGCGGGGGTGAGCTCGACGCGGCGGATGCGGCGGTCGTTGGGATCCTCACGGCGGGCGACCAGGCCGTGGCCGACGAGGCGGTCGACGATGCCGGTGACGGTGCCGAGACCCACGTCGAGGTGGTGGGCCAGATCCTGCCCCGAGGCGGAGTCCTGGTAGGACAGGATCATCACGACCTTGAGCTGGCGCATCGTGAGGTTGGAGTCGAAAAGGGGGGACGGCGGGCGCCGCTGGGCGAGGAATCGCCCAAGGTCCCTCTGCATCTCGCCGATTCGGCTGATCAGCCGGTCGCGTTCGTCGTCCACACTCACCTCTCGCTTCCTGAGAAGGTTATCAGGATTGCAAGGCGACGTTAAATATTCGTATAAGGCGAAGTGTTAGTCTGGGGCAAACTTATTGTGACATCTCCCTCAGGCCCCTTAGGAGTCCGCCCCCATGACCGCCCTGGCCAGGTTGAGTCTCGCCAACCGCAGCCTTGTCATAATGATCGCGGTCGTGTTGAGCGCGTTCGGCGCCTTCGCGATCCCCTCGCTCAAACAACAGTTGCTGCCCTCCCTTTCGTTCCCCGGGGCCTTCGTGGTCGCCCCCTATCTGGGAGCCTCCCCCGAGATCGTCGAGGAGCAGGTCACCAAGCCCATTGAGGACAGTTTTCAGGGCATCGAGGGGGTCACCGAGGTGACCTCCACCTCCAGGGAGGGGATGTCGCAGGTCCAGGTGTCGTTCGAGTACGGCACTGACATCGACGCCTCGGTGAGCAAGATGCAGCAGGCGATCGCACGGATCGACGCCCAGTTGCCGGACGGAGTCGACCCCCAGGTCCTGGCGGGCGGCACCGACGACATCCCGGTGCTGGTGCTGGCGGTGGCCGCGGGCGGTGACCAGCGGGCCGTCGCCGACAAGCTCCAGAAGGTCATGGTGCCGGAGCTGCAGGGCATTGACGGCGTGCGCGAGGCGACGGTGAGCGGCACGCGGGACGAGACCGTGGTGATCACTCCTGACAGCAAGAAACTCACCAAGCGGGGACTGGCGCCGACGGCGGTGGCGGACGTGCTGCGCGCCAACGGCCAGTCGATCCCCGCGGGCAGCCTGACCGAGGACAAGACGTCGCTGACGGTTCAGATCGGCAGCCAGATCACCTCGATCGAGGACCTCGAGAACCTCTACATGCAGCCCGCCTCGTCCCCGCAGGCCCAGCAGCAGGGGGCGCCGCAGGGCCGTACGGGCGCGGCGGCGCAGGCGGCACTCGGCGCACGGGGGCCGCAGCAGCAGGCGGCACCCCCGGCGGCTCCCAAGCCTCCCAAGCCCGTCAAGCTCGGTGACGTCGCCAAGATCGAGCGGTCGCTGGCGGAGAGCACCTCGCTGACGCGCACCAACGGCAAGCCGAGCCTGGGCATCTCGGTGACCATGACGCCCGACGGCAACGCGGTGGCGATCTCCCACGCGGTACGCGAGAAGCTGCCGGAGATGGAGAAGGCGGTCGGCGGTTCCGCCAAGGTAACCGTGATCTTCGACCAGGCGCCCTACGTCGAACGCTCCATTGAGGATCTGACCACCGAGGGCCTGCTCGGCCTGGCCTTCGCGGTGCTGGTCATTCTGATCTTCCTGCTGTCCCTGCGCTCAACGCTGGTGACGGCGATGTCCATCCCGCTGTCCGTGGTCATCGCGCTGATCGCGCTCTGGCTCGGCGACTACTCGCTGAACATGCTGACCCTGGGCGCGCTGACCATCGCGGTCGGCCGCGTGGTCGACGACTCGATCGTGGTTCTGGAGAACATCAAGCGCCACCTCGGGTACGGCGAGGCCAAGCGGGACGCCGTGCTGGCGGGTGTGCGCGAGGTGAGCGGCGCGGTGACGGCCTCGACGTTGACCACGGTGGCGGTCTTCCTGCCGATCGCGGTCGTCGGCGGCATGGTCGGGCAGCTGTTCGCGCCGTTCGCGATCACGGTGTCGGTCGCGCTGCTGGCCTCGCTGCTGGTGTCGCTGACGGTCATCCCGGTGCTGGCGTACTGGTTCCTGAAGGCGCCCGTGCTCAGCCCCGAGGAGGCGCGCGCGGTGCGGGAGGAGGCCGAGGCCAAGGAACTGCGCAGCCCGCTGCAGCGGATCTACCTGCCGGTGCTGCGCTTCGCGACCAAGCGGCGGCTGATCACCGTCCTGGTCGGCATCGTGATCTTCGTGGGAACGATGGGCCTGGCCGGACGCCTTCAGACCAACTTCCTCGACTCCTCGGGCCAGAACACCCTCTCCCTGAGCCAGAAGATGCCCCCGGGCACGGACCTGGCCACGACGGACGCGGCGGCCAAGCAGGTCGAGCAGGTGCTCGGCTCGTTCAAGGAGGTCGAGTCCTACCAGGTCAACGTGGGCTCCGGCGGCGGTTTCATGAGCGCGGCCGGTGGTGGCGGGGGCGGGGACCACGCCTCCTACTCGGTGACGATGGCCGAGGGGACCGACACCTCCGCGCTTGAGAACACGCTGCGCGATCGGTTCAAGAAGCTTCAGGACGTCGGTGAGATCACCGTCGGCGGCTCCCAGGGCGGCCCCGGCGGCGGCTCGACCAACCAGCTCCAGGTGATCGTGCAGGCACCCGACATCGAGACGCTGCGCAATGCGGCCGAGACGGTGCGCGGCGCGGTGGCCGGCATGGACGGGCTGCGGGACGTCTCCTCCAACCTGGAGGCCAGCGCCAAGCGCGTCGAGGTCCAGGTCGACCGGAAGAAGGCCGCGGCCAAGGGGCTGACCGAGGCACAGATCGGGCAGCTCGTCGCGCAGGCGTTCAGAGGCGCGCCGCAGGGACAGATCACCCTCGATGGGCGGGCCAGTGACCTGATCCTGCGCAACGGCGACGCCCCCGAGGACGTGGCGGCGATCGGCAAGCTGAAGCTGCCGACCGCGACCGGGACGGTCAAGCTGTCGGATGTGGCCAAGGTCGCCAAGGTGGACGGGCCGACGCAGGTGACTCGCATCGACGGGGAGCGCAGCGCGACGATCTCGGGTACGGCGACCGGCAGTGACCTGGGCAGCATCACCACGACGCTGACCGCCAAGCTGAAGGGCCTGACGCTGCCCACCGGGGCGACGTACACCATCGGCGGCGTGAGCGCCGACCAGGGCGAGGCGTTCGGCCAGCTCGGGCTGGCGATGCTGGCGGCCATCGCGATCGTCTTCATGATCATGGTGGCGACGTTCCGCAGTCTCGCCCAGCCGCTGGTGCTGCTGGTCTCCGTGCCGTTCGCCGCGACCGGCGCCATCGGGCTGCTGCTGGCCACCGGCACGCCGCTGGGTGTGCCCGCGCTGATCGGCATGCTGATGCTCATCGGCATCGTCGTGACCAACGCCATCGTGCTGATCGACCTGATCAACCAGTACCGCGAGCGGGGGTTCGGCATCGTCGAGGCGGTGATCGAGGGCGGTCGCAGGAGGCTGCGGCCGATTCTGATGACCGCGGTCGCGACGATCTTCGCGCTGATCCCGATGGCGCTCGGCCTGACGGGTTCCGGCGGGTTCATCTCCCAGCCGCTGGCGATCGTGGTCATCGGCGGTCTGCTGTCGTCGACGCTGCTGACGCTGGTGCTGGTGCCGACGCTGTACGTGATGCTCGAGCGGACCAAGGAGCGCTTCCGCCGCACGCCGAAGGCGGGCAAGCACGAGGCCGAGGCGAAGGCTCAGGACGACGACAGGCTGGCCCCGGTCGGCTAGTCCCGTCCCGCCGCTTCACCGGGCCGCCGCCCCGGCGGCCCGGCAGGCCGCCGCACGACATCGCCGTCTTTCGTACGGCGGGCCCACAGGGCCTCGTGCGGCGGCTTCGCCGTACGGCAGGCTCCGGCCTCGGGCACCGTACGGCGGAGCATGACGGTGGGGAAGGCACGCCGGAGCCGGGGAGCCCGGTCACGGGGGAGGGGACCCCGGGCAGGTCGTGGCCGCCGGTCGCAATAGACTGAGGCAACGTGACTGCCAAGCCTCGCATCCCCAACGTTCTGGCCGCCCGCTACGCCTCGGCGGAGCTGGCCCGCCTGTGGTCTCCCGAATACAAGGTGGTGGCCGAACGCCGCCTGTGGCTGGCGGTGCTGGCCGCGCAGGCCCAGCTGGGGGTCGCGGTGCCCGAGGAGGCCGTCGCCGACTACGAGAAGGTCGTCGAGCAGGTCGACCTGGCCTCCATCGCCGAGCGTGAGCGGGTCACCCGTCACGACGTCAAGGCCCGTATTGAGGAGTTCAACGCGCTGGCCGGGCACGAGCACGTGCACAAGGGCATGACATCGCGGGACCTCACGGAGAACGTCGAGCAGCTGCAGATCCGCGACAGCCTCGTCCTGGTCCGCGACCGATGCGTGGCGCTGCTGGCGCGCCTCGGCGCGCTGGCGGCCGAGCACTCCGGCACGGTGATGGCTGGGCGCTCGCACAACGTGGCCGCGCAGTCGACCACGCTGGGCAAGCGGTTCGCGTCGGCGGCCGACGAGCTGCTGGTGGCCTTCGCCCGGCTGGAGGAGCTCATCGCCCGCTACCCGCTGCGCGGGATCAAGGGCCCCGTCGGCACCGCCCAGGACATGCTGGACCTGCTCGGCGGAGACCGGGAGAAGCTGGCGCTGCTGGAGGACCGGGTCGCCGCGCACCTGGGGTTCGCGCACCGGCTGACCAGCGTCGGGCAGGTCTACCCCCGGTCGCTGGATTACGAGGTGGTCACCGCGCTGGTGCAGCTGGCCGCCGCCCCCTCCTCACTGGCCAAGACCATCCGGCTGATGGCCGGTCACGAACTGGTGACCGAGGGCTTCGCCGAGGGACAGGTCGGCTCCTCCGCGATGCCGCACAAGATGAACACCCGCTCGTGCGAGCGTGTCAACGGGCTGACGGTGGTGCTGCGGGGATACGCCTCCATGGTGGGAGAGCTGGCCGGAGACCAGTGGAACGAGGGCGACGTGTCCTGCTCCGTGGTGCGGAGGGTGGCCCTCCCGGACGCCTTCTTCGCCTTCGACGGCCTGGTGGAGACGATGCTCACGGTGCTGGGAGAGTTCGGCGCCTTCCCCGCGGTCATCGCCGCCGAGCTGGACCGCTACCTCCCGTTCCTGGCCACGACCAAGATGCTGATGGCCGCGGTGCGGGCCGGGGTGGGCAGGGAGAGCGCCCACGAGCTGATCAAGGAGTACGCCGTCGCCTCCGCGCTGGCGATGCGTGAGCGCGGGGCGGGCAACGAGCTGGTCGAGCGCCTGGCCGCCGACGAGCGTTTCCCTCTCGACCGTGCCGCGCTGCGAGAGCTGCTGGACGAGCGGATCTCTTTCACCGGTGCGGCGGCCGACCAGGTGGAGACGGTCGTGGCGCGGATCGACGAGATCGTCGCCCGTTATCCGGCCGCGGCGGGTTACGCTCCGGGAGCGATCCTCTAGAACTCCGGACAGTCCCCCCGAAATCCCGGAAAACCATGGAGCCCGCGTGGAGCTGACCGCCGCCGAGGACGTCACCGCCGCCTGCCATGACGACACGCTCGTCGTGTGGGCGGCGCAGGGCATGCCCGGCGGGGTGCGGGCGTGGGCGCTGGGGGAGGCGGTCGCGGTCGCCAGCCCGGAGCTGAACCGCCGCGACCGGCTGACCGTGCTCGGGCCGGCGGCCCAGGTGGCCGCTCTGGTACTGCGGGTGCTGCCCGAGCTCGGCCCCTCCTACCGGCTGCTGGGCGATCGGGCGCTGATCGCGGAGCTGGCGGAGCGGATGCCGGGCACGGGCCCGGTACGGCCGTTCGAGTGGATGGACACGGCCAGGCCATCCTCGCCGCAGGAGACCGCCGAGGGGACGGCGGAGGAGATCGGATGGCTGGGTGACGCGGACGGGGAGGTGGCCGCCCTGCTGGCCGAGGCCGCCCCGTCCGCCTGGGCCGTACCCGGGCTGCCGGGGATCCGCCGCTGGGCGGGGGTGCGCTCGTCGGACGGGACGCTGGTCGCCACGGCCGCCGACGCCTGGTCCTGCCCGGCGGTGGGTTTCGTCGCCGGGGTGGCCACCGCCCAGGCCCTGCGCGGCCGGGGATACGGGCGGCGGGTGTGCGCGTTCGCCTTCGACGCGCTGATCGCCGCGCACGGCCGGGTCGCGCTGGTGGTGGACACCGACAACTACCCCGCGATCGGCGTCTACGAGCGGCTGGGCCTGAACGGCCGCCCGGTGGCCGCCCTGGCGCTGCCCGCCGCCCCCTGACCAAGCGGCTGCCGCTGCACGCCTGATGCTTTCAGGGCCATTTCATGAAATTGGCTGTTTCTTTGGAAAGTGCGGGAGCGGGAGGATTCGGGCATGATATCGCTCAGCACCTTCGTCGCCATCACGGTGGTCGCGCTCGGGATGGTCCTCACGCCCGGTCCCAACATGCTCTACCTGATCTCGCGGTCGGTGACGCAGGGGCGCAGGGCGGGCCTCATCTCGCTGGCGGGCATCGCCGCGGGTTTAATGGTGTACCTGGTCGCGGCCGCCGCGGGCATCGCGGCGATCTTCGCCGTCGTGCCGGTCGTCTACACCGTGATCAAGCTCGCGGGCGCGGGGTACCTGCTGTGGCTGGCGTGGAAGGCGGTGCGCCCCGGTGGCGGTTCCGTCTTCGCCCCCGGCGTGCTGCCGGTCGACCCGCCCCGCAGGCTGTTCTCCATGGGAATGATCACCAGCCTGCTCAACCCCAAGATCGCCATCCTGTACGTTTCGCTGCTTCCCCAGTTCGTCGACCCGGCACGCGGTGACGTCGTCTGGCAGAGCCTCAGCTTCAGCCTCATCCAGGTCGTCGTCTCGCTGTCGGTCAACACCGTGATCGTGCTGACCGCCGGGTCGATCGCGTCCTTCCTGGCACGGCGGCCGCTGTGGGCACGGGTGCAGCGCTACCTGATGGCGACCGTGCTGGCCGGGATCGCGCTGCGCATCGCCACCGACCGCTCGCGTGCCCTGGTCACCACGCCGTAGACCGGGGTCCCGGTCGCCGATGATGATGAGATGCCGGGAACCTACACTTTTGGTGTGCTCGCTGCCGTGCTCGCCTTCACCGTCGTCGCGCTGGTTCTCACCGTTTCCCCCGGCCCGGACACCGTGGTCGTGCTGCGCACGACGATCACCTCGGGACGCAGGGCCGGGTTCCTTGCCGGGTTCGGGGTCAACCTCGGCTGCTACGCGTGGGGAGTCGCGACCGCGCTCGGCCTGACGGCGCTGCTGGCCGCCTCCGACATCGCCTACACCGCCGTCCGGATCGCGGGCGTCGCCTACCTGATGTGGCTTGGCGCGCGGGCACTGTGGAACACCCGCCCCGGCGTCCGGTCCGCGACACCCGGGGAACCTGAGGAACCGGCGACGGCAGCCGGAACCGCGGTGTCCGCCAGGGCGCTGGCCGCCATGCGGACCGGGTTCGTGACCAACCTGCTCAACCCCAAGGTGGGGGTCATCTACATGACCCTGCTGCCGCAGTTCGTCCCCCATGACGTTCCGGTGCTGCCCGCGACCCTGCTGCTGGTCACCGTGCACAATCTGCTGGGCATGGCATGGTTCGCGCTCGTGGTCCTCGCCGCGCACGTCATGCGCGGGGGGCTCACCCGGCCGTCCGTCCGCCGTCGCATGGAGCGGCTGACCGGTTTGGTGTTCATCGGTTTCGGCATCCGCCTCGCGGCCGAATCGGGCTGAGACCCGCGTGCTCCGGCGAACCGTCCCGGCGGCGGCGCCGCGTGGCGCGGGCGTGTGCGGAAAGCCTGTGCCAAGCAGTCGCGACACGCCGAGGGAGGACGGCGTACGGCACGAGCCCGCGGCCTAGCCTGCGCCTCATGACGCAGCGCGACCACCCGAGGCGGACCGGCCGTTGCGGGCCGCTGGTCCCGGTGCTCCTGAGCCTGGGGGCGCTGGTGTGCTCGTGCGCCGGGATCGGCGTCCGGAACGACTCTCCCGGGGCGAACCAGGCGCGAGAGGTGGCGGCGAACGCCGCACGGACGCTCGCCCCCGCCCCGCCGCCGCAACCGCCGCCGCTGCTCACCCCCGAGAAGGTCGGCGCGGCCGTCGCGGGGCTCGACGGGATCATCCGCGCGACGATGGCGGAGACCGGCGTGCCGGGGATGGCCGTCGCGGTCGTCCACCAGGATCGGGAACTGTATCTGAAGGGGTTCGGCGTCCGGCGGATCGGCTCCCCGGGCGCCGTCGGGCCTGACACGGTCTTCCAACTCGCCTCGCTGTCGAAGCCGCTGACCTCGACCGTGGTCGCCGGTGTCGTGGGGCGCGAGACCGCGGGGCGGCAGCCGGTTTCCTGGGACGACCCGGTTGTCGCGCATGATCCCGCGTTCGCGCTCAAAGACCCCTGGGTGAGCGGTCACGTGACCCTCGCCGACCTCCTCTCCCATCGCGCGGGGCTGCCCGGCCACGCGGGGGACCTGCTGGAGGACCTCGGATACGACCGCGGCTACATTCTCGCGCACCTGCGCTACGAGCCGCTCGGGCCGTTCCGGGCGAGCTACGCGTACACCAACTTCGGGTTCACCGAGGCGGCCGTCGCGGTGGCCAGAGCGGAGGGGACGGCCTGGGAGGACCTCGCTGCCGAGGTGCTGTTGAAGCCACTGGGCATGAACTCGACCGGCTACCGGTACGCCGACTACGCCAGGGCACCGGACAGGGCGGCGCTCCACGTCAGGAGGGCCGGTCACTGGCTGGCGGGACAGACGCGCGACGCGAACGCGCAGTCACCGGCGGGCGGGGCCAGCTCGACCGCGCGGGACATGACCCGGTGGATGCGCCTGCAGCTCGCGGGCGGAAAGCTCGCCGACCGGCAACTGGTCGGCGCCGCCGCCCGCGGCGGCCTGGCGATGCGGCTCGGCCCGGGGGACCGGTGGTCGCCGCTGACCCACTACGACGGGGACACCTTCGCCTACCAGCCGTGGGGCGAGAACGCCAACGGCCCGTCCGCGGTGAGGTTCACCGCCGGTCCCTCGGGCGAGATCGCCACCGTCACCGTCGAGAACCTCGACACGACAGGTCTGGGCACGTTCGCCCGCGCCTCCTGACCGGCTCGGCGCCGCCCGGTCAACCGCCGAACCAGCCGGGCACGTCGAGCCGGAAGAACTCGGCGGGCGTGACCGCGCGCAGGTCGGCCTCCAGCGCGCGCAGGCGCTCCTCTCCCAGAACTTGCGCCCAGCGGGCGCGGAGGTCGTCGAATATGCGCGCCGACAGCACCAGGCTCTCGACGCCGCGCCGGGTGAGCCGTACGACCTTGCGCCTGGCATCGTGGGGGTCGGAGCCGCGTTCCACGTAGCCCAGTCGCTCCAGGGCGCCGATCGTCTTGCCCGCCGCCTGTTTGGTGACTCCGAGGCGCCTGCCGAGCTCGACGGCGGTCGTGCCGTCGGTGCCGATCGCCTGCATGACGAAGCCGTACATCGGCCGTATGTCGGGGTGTCCCCGCCGGGCCAGCTCGGCGTGGAGCTCGTCGATGAGCACCCGGAAGCCGAGAAGGAGGCGGAGCGGGAGCTCGAAGCCGGGAGGATCACTGGACACGATCGGCAACCTGGTTCACTGTTTCGACACCTGCGTCGCCCACCTTAGGAGTTCTCCCCGGCCCTGTCACATACGAGGGCCTTCCCTGTCCTGTCACACTCCGGTCGCGATGTCCGATGCCCGAGTGCCCAAGGGCTCCGTCCGAAGGTGCGGAGCCCGGTGAGGGCGTCGCTGACGCGGGTCTGACCGGATGTCCCTATCCTCTGCTGTCATGACGTTCACCGGCACCCCGAGGCCGCGCCCGCGCTGGTACCACGCGCAGACGGAGCTGGACGACTTCGCGATCGTCAGCTACCGGGTCCCCACCGGCACCCTCGCCGGGCTGCTGCCGGAGGGGTTCGCTCCGGCCGAGTTCGCCTTCGCCGACGGCGGTCCCGCGGCACTGGTCTCCGCGGTCGCCTTCCGCGACCGGGACTTTCACTTCCGGTTCTGCCCGCCAATGGCGATCGGCTGCGGCCAGATCAACTACCGGGCCTACGTCACCGCGGGATCCGTGCAAGGGGTCTGGTTCTTCGGCACGAGCCTCGACCATCCGCTGGCCGCCGTGCCGAGGTGGCTGTGGGGGATGCCGTGGCGCCGTACGCGCATCGAGATCGACGCGGACTGGGAGGCCGCCCCGGTGCGCTGGTCCCTGGCCGCGGGCGACGCGCACTGTGAGGCGGAGGAACTGGACGCGCCCCCCGCACAGCTTGACGGTTTCACCGGAGAGGAGCACTGGAAAGCCATGCTCACCCATCCCACCATCGGCTGGTACCGCCGCAGGGACGGCCGGATCGGCTCCTACAGCGTCTGGCACCCGCCGATGGCGCCCCGCCATCTCACCGCGCTGTCGGCGCGTTTCGGCGTCTTCGAGCGGCTCGGCCTGACCGCGCCCGAGTCGGTTCCCCATTCGATCCTGGCCCAGCGCACCCTGCACTTCGACATCCACACTCCACCCGGCCGCTTTCCCGGGGGGCCGCCGCGTCCCTGAGACGCCGCGCGGCCCTGCACTCGCCATGGCGCACCGTGACGGGGCGGGGCCGTCCTCGCGATCCGGGGGCTACGGCAGGCCGACCCGCCTTTTGTACTCGTTCCATGCGGTGACGCAGTAGCCGTACCGCCAGTCGTCAGGTCGCAGGTGACGGCAGGCGTACGAGGCGCTGAGCCGGTCGCCGAGCAGGTTGGAGGAACTGCTGCCCGCGGTGCCCGAGGAGCCGGTGCCCGTTGCGTTCGAGGGGCCGCCGCTCCCGGTGTCCGTTTCGCGGGGAGCGGCGGGGGAGGCGGTGTTCCCCTGAGCCCCTCCCGTGCCGGAACCGGTCGAGGCGCTGCCCGGGACGCCATCGCCTTCCCGGCCCCCGCCGTCGGATCCCGCCCCCCGCCGGGCCCCGCCCTCGCCGCGGGATGCCGAAGGCCGGGTCCCGGGGGCGCCCGGCCTGCCCCGGCGCCCCGTCCTGACCGCTCTGGCCGTCCTGTCTGTTCTGCTCGATCTTCCCGTCCTGGCCGGTCTGTCCGCTCCACCGGCCGTGACCACGCCGGCCGCTCTGTCCTGACCGGGTGAACCGTTCGGGCCGTCCGGGGTGGCGCTCGCGGCCCTCGGCTCGTCCTGAGCCCGTGCCGGCCCGTGCCGCTCGCGTCCCCGGCGGTCCTGTCCTTTCCCGGCCTCCCGTTCCCGCCCCTCCTTCCCGCCGGAGGCCCGGTGGATCCGCGGCCGCTCGGCGGGCGGCGACCCCTGCGCCAGGCCGTGGGCGGGCTTCGCCGGGGAGGTCGGCGCCGGAGCGGCGGCGAGCACGGGATCGGCGGTCCGCGTGCCCGCCCTCGGAGTGGCCGCCGCGTGGTGGTCACCCGTCGGGGAGGGGGGCGCGGGGGCGGCGGCCCGCACGCCCGCCGGCCCGTGCGCGGGTACCCAGCCGGACGTCCAGACGCCGACCCCGGCGGCCGCCAGGAATCCGAAGATCAGCGCGGGGCGCAGGAAGCGGTCGCGGGGAAGCTCCCGCCACGACCACTGCGGTGGGGCCGGCGCACGCCGTCGAGCCTGGACACGGATCGGCGTGACGTCGAGGCTGACCCACGATCCGTAGGAGAACGGGTCCTCGGCGGTGCCGTAGGCGAGGATCGGGGGCGGAGCCGGAGGGGGGGAGGGGGCGGAGGCCGGACTCACCGGGTCGTCGTACGGCCGCCTGCCCCGGCGGGCTGTGCCGGGGCGCCGGTCATGGGTGGGGTCGTGCTCACCGCGCATCTCGCCTCCCGCGTCACATCTGACCTGATCAGCGTGCCCTAGATCACGCTGTGTATGTCGCTCGTGACAAGACTGTCTTACCGACCTGTTATCAGAAACAGGTGCTAAATCCGTGGAAACGCGCTTAAAGCCAGCCGGTCGTTGCCCTGTGCTGTACCTGCGCTTCCGAAGTCCGGCCGCCGCTGCCGCGCTTACGCCGTCCTGCGCTGTTTCCGATCCGTTCCGCCAGGCGGGGTGTCAATTGTCGATGTATAGCCGTTTTTCATGTGTTGTCTTGACTCTTGGGGGCATACGGCTGGCAGCCGAGCAAGAGGGAGTATGGACCATGACAATCACCGGCATCATCACCGCCATCGTCATCGGAGCGATCATCGGCGCACTGGGCCGGCTGGTCGTTCCCGGCCGGCAGAGCATCCCCATCTGGCTGACCATCGTGATCGGCATCGTCGCCGCCCTCATCGGCACCGCGATCGCCGGTGCGCTGGGCGTCGCCACCACCAGGGGGATCGACTGGATCGAACTGCTCATCCAGATCGGTCTCGCGGCCGTGGGCGTCATCGCGGCGGTCAGCCTGTACGGCAGGCGCGGCGTGCGGTAACCACTCCTGCCCGCCCCGGGCTCCCGGGCAGGCGGTGAACGATCTCACGGTGGCCTCGGTTCGGGACGGTTCCCGGCCGAGGCCGTCGTCGTGCGCGGGCTCGTTCTCCGCGGGGAAAGGTCGCAGTATGCGGATCACACTTCTTCAGGACGACATCACCAGACAGGACGCGGACGCCATCGTCAACGCCGCCAACTCGTCGCTGCTCGGCGGCGGAGGCGTCGACGGGGCGATCCACCGGCGCGGCGGTCCCGCGATCCTCGCCGACTGCCGGATGCTGCGGGCCTCACGGTACGGCCGCGGCCTGCCCACCGGTCAAGCCGTCGCGACCACGGCGGGTGAGCTGCGGGCCCGCTGGGTCATCCACACCGTCGGACCGGTCTTCTCCGCCTCGCAGGACCGTTCGGAGTTGCTGGCCTCCTGTTACCGGGAGTCGCTGCGGGTCGCCGATGAGCTGGGCGCGGCCAGTGTGGCGTTCCCCGCGATCTCGACCGGGATCTACGGCTGGCCGATGGGCGACGCGGCCCGCATCGCGGTCGGCGCGGTGCGGGCCACGCCCACCCGGGTGACGGATGTACGGTTCGTTCTTTTCTCCCAGGACGCCTACGCCGCCTTCGAGGACGCCGTGGCCGGTACGGCAGGCGGGCCCTAAGGTCCGTCAGACCCCTCGCATCTCCGCGAGCGCCTCCTCGAAGGAGTCCATCTCCCGCTGGAGGCGGTCCAGGCCCGCCGAGGGCAGCCAGGCCATCACGCGGGCGACCCCCGCTTTCTCGCACGCCTCGAGCACCGCGGGATCGGCGGGCGCCGCCATGATCACCACCTCGACCGGCCTTCCCGCGTCCGCGGCCCTGCGCTGGAGCTCCCGCACCCGGTCCAGGATGCCGGGGGCGTAGTTCGGCAGCCAGCCGTCGCCGTACGCCAGCACCCGGTCGAGCACCCGCGGCCCGGTGCCGCCGATCAGCACGGGAGGATGGGGACGCTGCGAGGGCTTGGGCCACGACCAGATCGGATCGAAGGAGACGAACTCACCGTGGTACTCGGCCTCGTCCTGGGTCCAGATCCGCCGCATCGCCTCGACATGCTCCTTCATCACGGCGAAGCGGCGTGACGGATCTACCCCGTGGTTGCGGATCTCGGGCTCGTTCCAGCCCGCCCCCACACCGAACTCGAAGCGCCCGCCGGTGAGGTGGTCGACGCTCGCCACCGTCTTCGCCAGACTGATGGGATGGTGCTGCGGGACCAGGCACACGCCTGTTCCCACCCGCAGCCGCGTCGTGGCCACGCCCGCGGCCGTACACGCGGTGAAGGGATCGTAGCTGTGCCAGTATTTGCGCGGTAGCGCGCCGCCCTCAGGAGGCACGGGGGGCGCCCCCGACGCCTGGATGTGGGTGTGCTCGGTGAAGAACAGGGCCTGGTGGCCCCGCTGCTCGACCAGCAGGGCGAGCGGGCCGGGACCCACCACATCGTGCGTTGCGAAGTAGCCGAAACCAGAGTCCATAACCCCAACGTAACCCGGCACCTCCCGGCGCGGGACATGCTGGTGGAGGCGACGAACGCGAGTTCCCCGAGGTGACCTTCGTCCCGTAGCCGTCCGTGGCGGCTACGGGACGAGTCCCCGTCGGAGCGAGACATCCGGCCGTCACGGCGAGCAGGGCGCGACCCACCGCGCGAGCGGTGAGCGCGCCCTGCCGGGTGATCACGTGAAGCGGCGGAGCCTGAGACTGTTGCTCACCACGAACACCGAGGAGAACGCCATCGCGGCCCCGGCGATCATCGGATTGAGCAGCCCGAACGC
>NZ_JBFBCE010000104.1:0-17775 GCF_040689595.1 Streptosporangium sp. NPDC051023
GGCGATCCTGATATTATCCGGAGCGCCGCTCCATTTCAAGGTGAGACGAGTATCCGATGGAAGAGGTACGAGCGGACGCGACGGACGGGGCGGACGGGGCGGACGGGGCGGACGGGGCGGCTACGGCCGGTTCCGGCCGGCGAAGAAGTCGAGGACCGCGCGGGTCGCGTCGATCTCCGCGCTGCAGACGCCGCTCTCGGTGACTCGCGGCTTGTCCGTCCATCCCGGCCAGCAGTGCCCTCCCCCGCGTACGAGGATCAGCTCAACTGGGACGCTGCCGCCCGACCAGGTGACGCGCCGCAGGCTGGTGCCGTCGTCGGGCACCTTGTCGGGCAGGTCCCGGCTCCGTCTGCTCTTCGCACCGGCCGACCGGGCGAAGAGCGTGAGGGTGGGTTCGAGGCCGATGCTGGGTGTGGGTCTGCCGCTGCCGGTACCGGTGATGCGGCTTTCCGGCAGCCCCGCGAGCGGGCGCACCGGGTCGCGGTCTCCGTGGATGAGCAGGAGCGGAACCGCCCCGCGGGGCGTGAGCTCCGGTGGGAGCTGCCCGGCGACGGCCGCCACTGCCCTGAACAGGCCGGGCAGCTCGGTGGCCAGGCGCAGCGCCATGCTCGCGCCGTTGGAGAAGCCCGCGACGTAGACACGCCCGGCGTCGGCGCCCTCGGTCGCGGCAAGGTGATCGATCAGCTCGCGCAGGAAGCGCACGTCCCGGTCGAGCCCGGCCCCGTCGTCCCAGTGGTGGTCCAGCCCTTCGGGGTAGACGACGAGCATGCCGTCGGCCTCGCGGTCGAAACGGGTCCCGTGCCGCATGCCGGGCGCGTCCCCACCACGCCCGTGCAGGGCGATGAGCAGGGGGAGCCGGGCGGTCGTCGCCTCCGGCCGGTGCAGAAGGTAGGAGCGCCGTACCCCGCCCGAGCGCAGCGCGCCCCTGACGGTTCCCGCCTTCCTGACCGGCTGCCCGGTTCCCGCCTCTCCGGCAGGCCGCTCGGTAGGCGTCGTCACCGGTTTTGGCGCGACTGTCGCGGACAGGCCCGGCGGTACGGGTTCGGCGGCACAGCCGGACAGAGCGCATACGGACGCCACCGCCCAGGGGAGGACGACCCGGCCCGCGCTCCCCCGTCTCGCCCTCACCACGCGTCTCCTTCGTCCGTCGCCAGGCGGCCGGTCATCGGTCACATCCACACCCATCTCCCCGACCTGCGCGTGAGGCCAGGTTTCGATGTCAGGCGGCCGGTCCTCGGTCACGTCCACACCCCACCGGGGGCCTGACCCCGATCCTGCCGCATGCGCGATCACGGCGACGTGAACGACACCCCCACCGTCAAGTCCCACGGACGCGTCCGGTGACGACGTCATCACCTCGGCAGGCCTCAGCCCCCATCCGCGGGCCCGAAACCGGGGCAATGGCCTCGACTTCGAGGAGCCACAGCTCGGGGCCTATGGTGAGCCCGTGCTGCATCTACGTGTGATCAGTCCGCCCGAGCGCACCCAGGACGTGCTGCGGCTGCTCGACGACGCCGTCGGCGTGACCAACCTCGTCGTGCTGCCCGGCGTCGCCCGCTCCCCCAAGGGGGACCTGGTCCAGTTCGACGTCGCGCGGGAAGCGGCCAACGAGGTGATCGAGCACCTGCAACGCCTCGGCCTGTGCGCGGAGGGCTCCATCTCCGCCGAACAGATCGACCTGTCCATCTCGGACGCGGCAGACCGCGCCGAGGAGGAGGCTCCCGGCGAGGGTGACGACGCCGTGATCTGGGCGGAGTTCGCCAGACGGGTCGCCGCCGACTGCAGGCTCAGCTGGGCGTTCCTCACATTCCTCGCGATCGCCACACAGATCGCGGGAATCGGCGTCGTCGTCGACTCGCCGATCCTCATCGTCGGCGCGATGGTCCTGGGACCGGAGTTCGGCGCCGTCGCCGCCATCTGCTTCGGACTGCTGCGCCGCGACGGACGGCTGATCGGCGACGCCCTGCGCACGCTGGCCGTCGGCTTCTCGCTCGCCATCGCGATCACCTTCGCCTGCGCCCTGGTCTCCCGGGGACTCGGCTGGATCGAGCCGTCCGGCCTGACCGGGCACAAGGAGATCGAGTTCATCGTCAAGCCCGACAGGTGGTCGTTCATCGTGGCGCTGCTCGCGGGCGCGGCCGGGGTGCTGTCGGTCACGGCGGGCAAGTCCTCGGCCCTGGTGGGCGTCTTCATCTCGGTCACCACGGTCCCGGCCGCCGGATACTTCGCGGTGGCCGCCGCGCTGACTCGCTGGGACGACATGGCGGCCTCCGTCGCCCAGCTCGCGGTGAACATCGCGGGCATGATCATCGCCGGTACGACGACACTTCTCGCCCAGCGGGCCTACTGGTCGAGGTTCGGAGTACGGCTCCCGGTGCGCCCCCGCACCCGAGGCCCCAGAGGCGGTACCCCCTGAAGCCCCGGGCGCGGGGACTCGACGCACCCGGGCGTGTTCCGCGGATCCCCGCCACGGCGAAGGTCCGCGGAACGCGCCCTCCCCCGTCCCCCTGACCGGCCCCTCCGGGAAAACCCCTGAGAGAAACCTCGCTCCAACCGGACTTTCGGACGATGCGCGCCTCCTTCGCGTGGCGGAGGAATTCCCGCCATACGCTAGGTAGGGTCCGAACATGACTATCCTCGCCACCGAGGGACTAACCAGACGCTTTCCACGGGTGACGGCGCTCGACCAGCTCACCGTGACCGTCGGTCCCGGCGTCACCGGCCTGGTCGGCGCCAACGGCGCGGGCAAGTCCACCCTCATCAAGATCCTGCTGGGCCTGCTCGAGCCCTCGGCGGGGAACGCCCAGGTGCTCGGCATGAACGTGACGACCCAGGGCGCCGAGATCCGCCGCGTCGTGGGGTACATGCCCGAGCACGACTGCCTGCCCCCCGACCTGTCCGCCACCGAGTTCACCGTGCACATGGGGCAGATGTCCGGCCTGCCGCGCACGGCGGCCAGGGAGCGCGCCGCCGACGTGCTGCGCCACGTGGGCCTCTACGAGGAGCGCTACCGCGTGATGGGTGGCTACTCGACCGGTATGAAACAGCGGGTCAAACTGGCCCAGGCGCTGGTGCACGACCCGCGCCTGGTCTTCCTCGACGAGCCGACCAACGGCCTCGACCCACAGGGTCGCGACGAGATGCTGGGGCTGATCCGCAGGATCGGCACCGAGTTCGGCATCAGCGTGCTGGTCACCTCCCACCTGCTGGGAGAGCTCGAACGGGTCTGCGACCACGTCATCGTGATCGACGGCGGCAGGCTGCTGCGCTCCTCGTCGATCGCCGAGTTCACCCAGACCACCCAGACCGTCACGGTCGAGGTCGAGGAGGGACAGGAGGCGCTGGCCGCCCGCCTGACCGAGCTGGGCGAGACCGTCGCCAACCACGGCCGGATGCTCCTGGTCCAGGTCCGCGCGCCGGAGACCTTCGACACGCTCCGCGACGCCGTCTGCGACCTCGACCTGTGCCTGATCCGCATGGAACAGGGACGCCAGCGCATCGAGGACGTCTTCAGAGAGCCGGTCCACAGGGAGCCCGCCGATGTCTGAGCCCACAGGTGTCATCCACGACATCGGATACCGCCACTACGACGGGGTACGGCTGGGCCGGGGCCACGCGACCACGGCGCTGGTCGTGCACAGCCTGCGCGGGGTGTTCGGCCTCGGCCGCACGGCCCGCGCGAAGATCGTCCCTTTCCTGATCGTGGGCGTCATGATGCTGCCCGCGGTCGTCTCCATCGCGATCATGGCGCTGCTCAAGCAGCAGGGGATGACCTACACCTCCTACGGCGTCACCATGCAGGCCGTGCTGGCGATCTTCCTGGCCGCGCAGTCGCCGTACATCGTGGCGCCCGACCTACGCTTCCGGGTGCTGCCGCTCTACCTGTCCCGCCCGGTGACGCTGTGGGACTACGTCGGCGCGAAGCTCACGGCGATGGTCACGGCGATGTTCCTGCTGCTGGCCGTACCGCTCACCGTGCTCTACATCGGCGAGCTGATCATCGACCTGCCGGGACCGTCCCACACGGGCAACTACCTGACCTCCATGGCGGGTGCGGCCGTCTACGCGCTGCTGCTGTCCTGCGTCGGCGTGGCGATCGCCTCCTTCACGCCGAGACGCGGCCTCGGCGTCGCCTCGGTCATCGCGTTCTACCTGCTCACCTCGGCCGTCTCGACCGTCGTCTCGGCGACCATGGAGTCGGTGAACAACTACACCGCCTCGGGATGGGCCCTGCTGATCAACCCGTTCTTCCTGGTCGACGCGGCGGTGCACGTCGGGATCTTCGGCGCCGCCGCCTCCTCGCCCGTCGTCTACCCGAGTGGAAGCAACGTCGTGCTGCAGCTCCTGCTCGTGGCCGGGCTGATCGTCCTGTCCGTGATCGCCCTGGTCACCCGTTACCGGAAGGCGGCCGCACGATGAACATCGAACTGGCCCAGGTCTCCCGCTGGTACGGCAACGTGGTGGCCGTCAACGACGTCACCATGACCATCGGTCCCGGCGTCACCGGCCTGCTCGGCCCGAACGGCGCGGGCAAGTCCACGCTGCTGCACATGATGGCCGGGTTCCTCGCCCCCTCGGGCGGAACGGTCACCCTCGACGGCACGAAGATCTGGCGCAACCACGAGGTCTACCGCTCGATCGGCCTGGTCCCCGAGCGCGAGGCCGCCTACGGTTTCCTCACCGGCTGGGAGTTCGTGCTGTCCAGCGCCAGGCTCCACCGACTGCCCAACCCCGAGGACGCCGCGCGCAAGGCGGTCGCCACGGTCGAGATGGAGTCCGCAAAGGACCGCAAGATCGAGACCTACTCCAAGGGCATGCGCCAGCGAATCAAGGTCGCCGCCGCGCTCGTGCACGACCCGCAGGTGCTCCTGCTCGACGAGCCCTTCAACGGCATGGACCCGCGCCAGCGCATGCACCTGATGGACCTGGTGAGCACCATGGGCGCCGCGGGCAAGACCATCCTGTTCAGCTCGCACATCCTGGAGGAGGTCGAGCGCGTCGCCCAGCACATCGAGGTGCTGGTCGCGGGGCGCCACGCCGCCACGGGCGACTTCCGCGAGATCCGCCGCAGGATGACCGACAGGCCCCACCTGTTCCGGGTCCGTTCCAGCGACGACCGGCGTCTGGCCTCGGCCCTGATCGCCGACGGCTCCTCCAGCTCGGTCTCGCTCACCCAGACGGGCCTGGAGGTGCAGGCCGTCGACTTCCGGCGGTTCACCTGGCTGCTGCCCAGAGTCGCCAGGGACGTGAACGTACGGGTCTGGCAGATCTCCCCGGCCGACGAAGACCTGGAGAGCGTCTTCTCCTACCTGATCAACAGGAGCAGCTGACCAATGAACGCTGTCATCGCCGGAATCTCCTACCGTGCGCTGCTCGGCCGCAGAAGGATCTGGCTCCTGGTCCTGCTGCCGGTGGTGCTGATCGGCCTGGCCATACTCCTGCGGATCATCAGCGGCGGGAGCGAGCGGATCGCGATCGAGTTCATGCAGAAGTTCGCCATCGGCACCGTGCTGCCCCTGCTCGGCCTGATCGCGGGGACCGGCGTGATCGCGCCCGAGATCGACGACGGCACGATCGTCCATCTGCTGTCCAAGCCGATCTCCCGCCCGGTCATCGCGCAGAGCAAGTTCCTCGTCGCCGCCTCGGTCCTCGCGCTGTTCGCCGCCGTGCCGACCTTCATCGCGGCCTACCTGCTGGTCAACCTCGAATCCGGGATCGCCTACGGCTTCGCCGTCGGCGCCCTGGCGGGCGGCGTCGCCTACGCGGCACTGTTCATGCTGCTGGGCGTCCTGACCCGGCACGCGGTGACGGTCGGCATCGCCTACGCGCTCATCTGGGAGGGCGTGGTCGGCAACTTCGTCCCCGGCGCCCGTAGATACTCCATCCAGCAGTGGGCCCAGACGGTCGCCGACCAGGTGTCCTCCTCCTCGTTCCTGTCCAGCGACCTCACGATCACCTTCGCCGTCACCGCCCTGCTGGTCGTCACGGTCGGCGCCGTCGTCTGGGCCGGCCAGCGCCTTCGGAGCTTCTCCCTGACCGGCGACGAGTAGTCCCCTTGTGTGCACCCCCTTGGCGAGGGGGTGCACATGTACGGTTCAGATATGAAGCCTCGCCTGACCGAGCTGCGCCTCACCGAGTTCAAGACTTTCAGCGAGGCGACTCTTCCCCTGGGCCGTATGACGACGCTCATCGGCCGCAACAGCAGCGGGAAGTCCAACGCCCTCGACGGACTCGAAGTGCTGTCCCGGCTGGCGACAGGAGCGGATCTCGTCGACGCGCTGGACAGCAGGCGGGGTGACGAGGGACCGCTGCGCGGAGGCGTGGAAGGATGCCCTCCCCATGGGATGGACCGATTCCGACTGGGATGCACCATCCTTGCCAACGCGTTCGACGGGGACCACGACTACCTGAGGCTCGATGTCACGATTCAGGTCCGCCCAGAGCCGGAGATCATCAGCGAGAGCCTGGTCGGCGTGTCGGAGAAACGGCACGCGGCTCGGAAATCGGTGAACCGGACCACTCGTGAGCTTTTCCGGACGACGGATGCGAGACCAGGGTCCGGAACCGTCGACGCCACCTGGCACAGCGGCCGCCGGGGGCGAACCCCTGAGGCGTCGTTCCAGTCGACCCGGCTGCTCACCAGTCAGCTTCCGCTCAGACTAGGGGATACCAAGGCGGAGTGGCAGGTCGCCGACGCTGCACAGGACGCCCTGAAGACGCTTCGCGGAGTCTTCCATCTGGATCCCGTCCCCCATCTCATGCGCCAATACGTCCCCAGCCGGGACATCCGGCTGCGCAGGACGGCGGAGAACCTCTCCGCCGTGGTCGATCACCTGGCGAAACATGATCCCGAACGGTTCCGGCAACTGATCTCCCATGTGCGCGGTCTCGTCGAGCACGAGGTGACGGGGATAGAGATCATCCGTTCCCAGCTCGACGACGTAATGCTGGCCCTGCGAGAGGACGGAGCCATCACGCCCGCCAGGGAGATGAGCGACGGCCTGCTGAGGTTCGCGGCCATCGCCACGAGCCTGCTTCGCGAGGGACAGGATCTCGACCTCGGCGCCCGCGGAATGGAAGGTGACAGAAGATCCCCCACTCTGGTGATCGAGGAACTGGAGAACGGCCTGCATCCATCCCAGGCCAGCCAGATACTCGGTCTGGTCAAGCAGGCCACACAGGAAGACGCCTCCCAAGTGATCTTCACGACGCACAGTCCCGCGCTGCTCTCGGCTCTGGAACCGGAGGACCACAGGCATGTCGTCGTCTGTTCCCGTGACCGTGAGACCGGCCTTTCCCACCTTCGACAGCTTCCCGAGATGGACGGGTATCCCAGCCTGATGGCCCAAGGCGACCTCGGCACAGTCGTCACCTCCGGTCTCCTGGAGCAGGCATCCGCGCGGCCCCGTGACTTCACCGAGTTCGACCGGCTCATGGGGATCAGCTAGACATGGCGCCCAGAGTGGAGTTCGTTGACACCTCCGTGCTCTGCAACATCCTCGACCTTCCCGGGAAGAACCAGGACCGGGAAGGTGTGTTGCGACAGTTGCGGGAGGAGAAACGAGAATGCGATCTCATCCTGCCCGTCACCACGGTGATCGAGACCGGCAACCACATCGCTCAGCTCCCCGACGGCCGCATCCGCAGAGATCGCGCCGACAAGTTGCACCGGCTGCTAATCTGGTCATCGCCGGTGAAGCCCCCTGGGTGCTCCACACCGTCGAGTGGGGCGAGGGATTCCTGCGCTGCCTGCTCGCGGGAGCGGGAACCGGGACTCCCTTCTCCGACCACGTGATGGCCGAACTGGGCTTGGGAGACCTCTGCATCCTGACCGAGCGGGAGCTCTACCGCACCAGGGTCGTCAATGTGGAGGTTGGCATCTGGACTCTGGACACGCAGCTTCGGTCCCATTCGTGAGCCGCGACGGTACGGCCCGCCGCACGTCGCGGGCCGTACCGGGTGGTTCGTCAGGGCTGCTGTCGCAGGTGGAACGGGAACTTCCCCTTGCGGAACGCCCACACCCCCAACGTGGCCACGGCCAGTAGCGCCGCCCCCGTGGGGATGTACCACGGGCGGTCCGTCGCTGAGGAGATCGCCCGGCCCGCGGCCTCGGCCGCGGCGCCCGCGGGAAGCTGGTCGGAGTGGGTGGCGCAGACGATGGGCCTGTCCCCGCCTGCGGCGCTCGCGCAGGCGATGGTCGCCAGGCGCAGCAGGTCCTCCGGGGTTGCCAGCACCTGGGCGGTGGTGTGGAAGGTCGCGTCCTTCCCCGCGGGCAGGTCGACGTTCCAGGCGACCTCGCCCTCCTTGGATGTGCCGTGGCCGTCGGCCGAGACGAACCGGAGGCCTGAGGGCATGGTCTGGACGAGACGGAGCTTACGGGCGTCGGTCGTGCCGATGTTGTGGACGGTGACGGTGTAGGTCAGCCGGTCCCCCTCCTTGGTCGTCGTCCGCCCGTTGTCGATGCCGATGCTGAGTTTGGGGACGGCGCCCGCCGCCTCGACGGGACCGCCCTTCTCCGCCCCGGCCTCCGTCCCGGCCCGACCCGCACCGGCCTTTCCGGCCCCGTCGTCCTCCGGGTGCGGCCTGCTCTGCCCGTGCGAGACCCTCACCGCGTACGGCTCGCCCGCCGAGTACGGCCAGGCCGCGACCGCCGCTGACGAGGGTGTGGCAAGCGCGACGACCATGACCGCGCCGAGCCCGCAGAGCCCGGGAAGCACGGGGAGCGCGGGGAGCACGGGGAGCACTGCGGCGCGCCTCCCGGTGCCGGTGGACGGGGTTCCTGCCATGGCTTGTCTCCTTCGCGTTGTTCGTTTCGTGTGCCGGGCGGGTCACGGGGCGCCCGCTGGGTTCCGGCTCGGAGCGGTGGCCTGTCAGTTGGTCGTCGCGACGTAGTCGAGCGTCGCCGAGTATCCGGCCGACGGGACGAACGGGATGTCGACCTCGTAGTCGTTGCTGATGGCGTCCCCGCTCGGCGCCGAAGGGCCGGGCTGCGTGTGGACGAGCACCGGCGTGCTGGGCGACAGGGGCGAGAACGCCGTCGTGCCGTGCTCGCGCACGCGCAGGCTGCCGATCGGGATGGAGAACGTCTCCCCCGACAGCGTCGTGGTGAGCCGGCCTGACCTCGCAAGGACGGTGACGGAGTAGCCGTCCGGGCTGTTGGTCGTGACCGTCATCGTCACGATCTCGTCGCGCCGTACGGTCGTGTCCGGGCTCCCGGACAGCGTGAAGTCGTCGGTCAGGTCGGTGAGGGTGATGCTCACCGGCGTCACCGTGGTCGAGACGGAGCAGCGGGGATCGGTGCCGCCGCTCGGGCAGGTGCTGCCGAGCGTCGCGGAGACGACCCGGTTGTCGAGGAGGGCGTCTCCGCCGGGGGCCTCGTCCATGACCGTGACGGTGAAGGTGATGACCACGGCCGCGTCGACGGGCAGTGCCCCCGTCCACGTCAGGCGGTCACCGCCGAATTCGACGGTGCCGACGGACGCGGTCGCGTCGCCCGGGTAAACGGCGTCGTCGAGCACTCCGGCCAGCAGGTCGGTGACCGTGGCCGCGACGTAGGGGACCTCGCCGGTGTTGGTGGCCACGATCGTGTACCGGACCTGGCCGCCCGCGACGATGTCGCCGTTGTTGTCGGCGGCCAGGGTGATGGTGAGAGCGGGGACGAGCACGGTGACGGTCGCCGCGCAGCGGGGGTCGGTCCCGCCGATGGGACAGGTGCTGCCCTGAGAGGTCGAGGTCACGGCAGCGGTGAGGGTCCTGTCGCCCAGGGCGGGGTAGGTGGTCGTGACCGAGTAGGTGACCGTCGCGGTCGCGCCGACGGCCAGACCGCCGATCCAGGTCAGGGCACCATCCGCGTAGGTGACGGTTCCGGTGGTCGCGGTCGCGTCGCCGGGGTAGACGGCGTCGTCCAGGACGCCGGTCAGCGAATCGACGAAGGTGGCCCCGGTGTAGGGGGCCTCGCCGGTGTTCACGAGCGTCACTGTGTAGTGGACGGCTCCGCCCGCGGTGACGGTGACCCTGTCGGCGGTCTTCGTGATCGTCAGCTGCGGGACCAGGACGCGCACGAGCGTCGTGCATGCCGGGTCGCCGCCTCCCGAGGGGCAGGTGTTGCCCGGGGAGGCCGAGACCAGGGTGCCGGAGATGACCTTGTCGCCGGTGTCGGGATCCCGCACCGTGACGGAGTAGGTGACGGTGGCGCTGGCGCCGATCGCGAGGGCGCCCGTCCAGCTCAGGTTCGAGCCGTCGAAGGCGACCGTGCCGGTGCTCGCCGTCGCGTCCCCGCCGTAGGCCGCGTCGTCGAGAGCCCCGGCCAGCGGCTCGGTGAAGGACGCGACGCCGTACGGCGTCTGCCCGGTGTTGGTGACGACGATCGTGTAGCCGATCGTGCTTCCCGGGGTCGCGGTGGCCGTTCCCGCCGTCTTGGTGATGACCAGTGCGGGGATCAGGACCGTGACGCTCGCGGAGCAGGCCGGGTTCGTGCTCCCCACCGGACAGGTGCTGCCCTGGGCGGACGAGGCGATGACGCTCCTGACCGCCTTGTCCCCGGGATCCGGGTCGCGCACCGTGACGGAGTAGGTGACGGTCGCGGTCGCGCCGATCTCCAGGTCACCGCTCCAGGTCAGGTCGGAACCGCTGAACGCCACGCTGCCCGAGTCCGTGGTCGCGTTCCCGTCGTAGACCGCGTCGTCGAGGACCTGCGCCAGCGAGTCGGTGACGACCGCCCCGCCGTACGGCGTCTGCCCGGAGTTCTGGATCGTGATCGTGAACCGTACAACCTGGCCGGGTGTCGTGGTCGCCGTGTCCGCGGTGGTCGAGATGGCGAGCGCGGGGACCAGGACGATCACCGTGGAGACGCAGGCGGGGTTGGAACCGTCGGCGGGACAGGTGCTGCCCTGCTGGCCGGAGGACACGACACCGGTGAGGAGTCTGTCCCCCGGGTCGGGGTCGCGCACGATGACCGAGTAGGTCACCGTCACCGAGGCGCCGATCGCCAGGTCACCGGTCCAGGTCAGGTTCGGAGCCGTGAAGGCGACCGTGCCCGCACTGGCGGTCGCGTCGGCGTTGTAGACCGCGTCGTCGAGGATCTGCGCCAGCGAGTCGGTGACGACCGCCCCGCTGTACGGCGTCTGCCCGGAGTTCTGGATCGCGATCGTGTAGTGGACCGTCGCGCCGGGCGTCGTGGTCACGGTGTCGGCGCTCCTGCTGATCGACAGGACGGGCAGGAGCACGGTGACCACCACGCTGCACGCCGGGTCACCGCTCCCCGTCGGGCAGGTACTGCCCTCCGCGTCGGAGACGACCGTGTTGACCATCGTCTTGTCGCCGAAGTCGGGATCGCGCACGGTCACCGTGTACGTGATGGTCACGGAGGCTCCGACCGCGAGGTCACCGGTCCAGGTCAGGTTCGAGCCGCCGAAGGCGACCGTGCCGGTGCTCGCCGTGGCGTCGGCGTTGTAGACGGCGTCGGTCAGCACCCGGGCCAACTGGTCGGTGAGCGTCAGGCCGGTGTACGGCGTCTGCCCGCTGTTGGTGGCCGTGACCGTGTAGCCGACCGTGCCGCCCGGCGTGGTCGTCGCCCTGTCCGCGGAGGTGGTGATGGTCAGGGCGGGCACCAGGACGTTCACCACGGTGGAACAGGCGGGGTTCGTGCCACCGACCGGGCAGTTGCCGCCCGGGGTGGTCGAGGTGACGAAGGTGGTCAGGACCCTGTCGCCGGTGTCGGGATCGTTCACCCTGCTCGAACCCGTCAGGGTCATCGACGCGCCGACCGCCAGGTCACCGGTCCACACCGCCTGCCCCAGCTCGTTCACGCCGACGCTTCCCGAGGTGACCGCGAGGTTGCCCTCGTAGGTCGCGTCGTCGTTCACGGCGTCGCCGTTGAGGGTGAAGTTGGCGCCCGCGTAGTCGGTCTGCCCGGTGTTGGTGACCGTGACCGTGTAGTGCACCAGTTCGCCCGGCTTGGCGGTGGACATGTCCGCGGTGTGCGCGATCGTCAGCCTCGACAGCAGGACCGTCGTCGCGCAGCGCGGATCGGTCTCGCCCACCGGGCAGGTGCTGCCGATGGTGGCCGAGGTGACGGCGTCGGTCAGCCGCCCGTCTCCCGCACCGGGGTCGTTCGCCGTAACGCTGTAGGTGATGGTGGCTGTCGCGCCGGGGTTGAGGCCTCCGGTCCAGTGCAGCGTGGGAGCGGTGTAGGTGACCGTCCCGGAGGTCGCCGTCGCGTCGCCGCCGTACACGGCGTCGTCGAGCAGTCCCGTCAGGGAGTCGGAGACCGTCGCCGCGGCGTAGGGCACCTGCCCGGAGTTGGTGACCGTGATCGTGTGAGTCACGGTGCCCCCTGGGACGACGGAGGTGACGTTCGTGGTCTTCACGACCGTCAGCACGGGGGTGAGGAGGACGACGTTCGTGGTGCACGCCGGGTTGCCGCTGGCGAGCGGACAGGTGCTTCCCTGCTCGGTGGAGACGATCGAGTCGGTCATGAGCTTGTCACCGCCGAGGCCGGTCACGGTGACCGAGTAGGTGATGGTCACGGTCGCGCCGACGGCGAGGTCACCGGTCCAGTGCAGCGTGGGGGCGGTGTAGGTGACCGTCCCGGAGGTCGCCGTCGCGTCGCCGCCGTAGACCGCGTCGTCGAGCAGTCCTGCCAGGGAGTCGGAGACCGTCGCGCCGGTGTACGGCGTCTGCCCGCTGTTGGTCACCGTGATCGTGTAGGCGACTCTCCCTCCGGGAGCCACCGCGCTCCTGTCGGCCGTCTTGATGACGGTCAGCCTGGGGGTCAGGACGGTGACGGAGGCCACACAGCCGGGGTCGGTGCTCGCGGGCGGACAGGTGTTCCCCGGCGCGGCCGAGGAGACGACGCTGTTGATCACCTTGTTGCCCGGGTCGGGGTTCAGCACGGTGAAGGTGCCGGTCACCGTGACGCTGCCGCCCACCGGGATGTCCCCCGTCCACTCGAGCCCGGTCGCCCCGAAGGCCAGCGACCCCGAGGTCGCGGAGTGGTCCCCGTTGGGGAAGGCGTCGTCGACGACGTCGGCCCCCAGGAAGCCGACGGTGATTCCGTAGTACGGGGTCTTGCCGGTGTTGGTCATCACACCGGTGAAGCGCACCACGCCCCCCGGTTTCACGGTCGTCACGTCGGCGGTGTTGACGATCCTCAGCCTGGAGACCGTCACCGTGCTGCCGCATCGGGGGTCGGTTCCGCCCACCGGGCAGTTGCCGCCGACCGACGCCGACGTCAGGGCGTTGACGAGGACGTCGTCACCGGTGTCCGGGACGCGCACGGTCACCGAGTAGGTGACCGTGACCGAGCCACTCGCCGGGACGGTGCCCGTCCAGGTCAGGTTCGAACCGGCGAGACCGACCGTTCCCGCGCCGGCGACCGCGTCCCCGTTGTAGACCGCGTCGTCCAGCGTGCCCGTCAGGTCGTCGGTGAACGTCGCGCCGGCGTACGGCGTCAGCCCGCTGTTGGAGACCGTGATCGTGTAGGTGACCACGCCCCCCTCGACGGTCGTGCTCGTGCTCGCCGTCTTGACGAACGTCAGCGTGGCCGCCTGGACGATCCTGACGGCGGCCGTGCAGCGCGGGTCGGTCGCGCCTACCGGGCAGGTGCTGCCGCGGGCGGCCGAGGAGACGGTCCCGGCCAGGTTCAGGTCTCCGGTCACGGGGTTGTTGACCGTCACCGAGTAGGTGACGGTGACGGTCGCGCCGACGGCGAGGTCACCGGTCCAGGTCAGGTTCGAACCGGCCAGGGCGACCGCGCCGCCGCTCGCCGTGGCGTCCCCGTTGTAGACCGCGTCGTCCAGGACACCCGCAAGCGCGTCGGTGAACGTGATCCCCGTATAGGCGAGCTGCCCGCTGTTCGTGGCCGTGACGGTGTAGGTGATCGTGACGCCGGGTGTCGCCGTGGTGACGCCGGTCGTCTTCCTGATCGTCAGGGCGGGGGTCAGGACGACGACCGTCGCGGAGCACCGCGCGTCACCACTCGCGGGAAGACAGTTGCTTCCCGTGGCCGACGAGGTGACGGAGCTGGCCAGCGACTTGTCTCCGGGGTCGGGATCGCGCACCGTCACCGAGTAGGTGACCGTGGCGGTCGCGCCGACGGCGAGGTCACCGGTCCAGGTCAGGTTCGAACCGGCCAGGGCGACCGCGCCGCCGCTCGCCGTGGCGTCCCCGTTGTAGACCGCGTCGTCCAGGACACCCGCAAGCGCGTCGGTGAACGTGATCCCCGTGTACGGGGTCTGGCCGGAGTTGGTGACCGTGACCGTGTAACCGACCGTGCCGCCGGGAGTGGTCGAGGTCGTGTCCGCGGTGTTGGTGATCGTCAGTCCGGGGACCACCACGGTGAGTCTGGCCGTACAGCGGGGGTCGGTGCCGCCCGCGGGACAGGTGCTGCCGGGAGCGTTGGCCACCAGGGTGCCGGTCAGGACCCGGTTGCCGGTCGGCGGGTTCTTCACGGTCAGGGTGCCGGTGACGGTTACGGTGCCTCCGACCGGGATGTTCCCCGTCCAGGTGATCTTGCTGGCGTCGAGGACCAGGGTTCCCGAGGAGGCGACCTGGTCACCCTTGGGAATGGCGTCGTCGAGGGTGTCCGTGGCGGGACTGAAGATGCTGATCCCGTTGTAGGGGACCTGCCCCGTGTTGGTGAACGTGGCGTTGAGGCGCACCACCGTGCCCGGGGTCGCGGTGGATCCGACGTAGCTCTGGGAGACGACCAGCCTGGCCACCGGCACGGTGGCGGAACACCGGGCGTCGGTGCTTCCCGCCGGGCAGTTCGCGCCCTTCGCGGCCGAGACGACCGAGCCGCCGAGCAGGGCGTCTCCCGGGTCGGGATCGCGCACGGTGACCGAGTAGGCGATCGTGGCGCTCGCGCCGGGCGCCAGGTTGCCGGTCCAGGTCAGGTCGGTGCCGCCGAGGGCGACCGTACCCGCGCTGGCGGTGGCGTCCCCGTTGTAGACCGCGTCGTCGAGCACCCCGGCGAGCTGGTCGGTGACGGTGGCGCCGGTGTAGGGGGTCTGGCCCGAGTTGGTGAGGGTGAGCGAGTAGTGAACGGTCGCCCCGGGTACCGTCGTCGAGACGTCCGAGGTCTTGGCGATGGTCAGGGCGGGCACGAGGACGTAGACGACCGAGACGCACTGGCCGCCCGGGCCCGAGGGCGGGCAGGTGCTTCCCGCGTTGCCGGAGACCACCACGCCGACCATGAGCTTGTCGCCGGGGTCGGGGTCGCGCACCGTCACCGAGTAGGTCACCGTCACCGAGGCGCCGATCGCCAGGTCACCGGTCCAGTTCAGGTTCGAGCCGTCGAAGGCGACCGTGCCGGTGCTCGCCGTGACGTCGCCGTTGTAGACGGCGTCGGTCAGCACCAGGGCGAGCTGGTCGGTGAACGCCGCTGCCGTGTACGGAGTCTGGCCGGTGTTGGTGGCCGTGACCGTGTAGGTGACGGTGCCGCCAGGGGTGATCGCCTGCGTGTCCGCGGTGTTGGTGATCGTCAGTGCGGGGACCAGCACGGTGACCAGGGTGTTGCACTGGGGGGCCGGGTTGGCGGGCGGGCAGGTGCTGCCGGGGGCGGAGGAGGTGACGGAGGTGGTCAGGATCCTGTCGCCGGTGTCGGGGTCGTTCACCCTGACCGACCCCGTCACGATCACGCTCTGCCCGATCGCCAGGTCACCGGTCCACACCGCCTGTCCCAGGGCGTTCAGACCGATGCTTCCCGAGCTGACGAGGAGGTTGCCGTTGTAGGTCGCGTCGTCGTTCACGCCGTCACCGGCGAGGGTGAAGCTGATGCCCGTGTAGTCGGTCTGCCCGGTGTTGGTCAGTGTGATGGTGTACGGCACGACGCCACCGGGCGTGGTCGTGGTGACGTTCGTCGTGTTGGTGATCTGCAGCCGGGGGACCAGGACGAGTACGTCACTGGCGCACCGCGGGTTCGTGCTGCCCGCCGGGCAGGTGCTGCCGGAGGTCGTCGAGGAGACGGCGCCGATCAACTCCTTGTCCCCCGTGTCCGGGTCCTTCACGGTGACCGAGTAGGTCACGGTCGCGCTCGCACCGACCGCCAGGTTGCCGATCCAGGTCAGGCTGGAGCCGCTGAGCGTCACGCTTCCCGCCGTCGCGACGGCGTCGCCGTTGTAGGTCGCGTCGTCGAGCACCCCGGCCAGCGCGTCGGTGAACGTCGCACCGGTGTAGGCCGTCTGGCCCGAGTTGGTGGCCGTGACCGTGTAGTGCACGGTCGAGCCGGGTGTCGTGGACGAGACGTCAGCCGTCTTGGAGATCGTCAGTGCGGGCACCAGGACCGGGACGCTGGTGGAGCAGCTGGGAGCCGGGCTCGTGGCGCGGCAGTTGGTCCCCGCGGCCGTTGAGGTGACCGTGCTGTTCAGGGCCTTGTCCCCGGTGTCGGGATCCTTCACGGTGACCGAGTAGGTCACGGTCGCCGTCGCACCGACCGCCAGGTTGCCGGTCCAGGTCAGGGTCGAGTCGCTGAGCGAGGCGCTTCCCGCCGTCGCGGTCGCGTCGCCGTTGTAGGTCGCGTCGTCGAGCACCCCGGCGAGGGGCACCGTGAAGCTCGTGCCGGTGTAGGGCGTCTGGCCGGTGTTGGCGGCGGTGACCGTGTAGCGCACGGTCGAGCCGGGCGTCGCGGTGGCCACGTCCGCGCTGCTGCTGATCGTGAGGGCCGGGACGAGGACGGTGACGGTCGCGGTGCACTGGGCGCCGGGGTTGCCCGCCGGGCAGGTGCTTGCCTGGGTGGCCGAGGAGACGGTGCCGGTCAGGCTCCTGTCCCCGGCGTCCGGGTCCTTCACGGTGACCGAGTAGGTGACGGTGGCGCTGGCGCCGACCGCGAGGTTACCGGTCCAGGTCAGGCTGGAGCCGCTGAGCGTCACGCTTCCCGCCGTCGCGACGGCGTCGCCGTTGTAGGTCGCGTCGTCGAGCACCCCGGCCAGCGCGTCGGTGAACGTCGCACCGGTGTAGGCCGTCTGGCCGTTGTTGGTGACCGTGACGGTGAAGGGAACCGTCGAGCCCGGGGTCGTGGTCGAGACGCCCGCCGACTTGACGATGGACAACCCGGAGACGGTCACCGTCGCGGTGCACCGGGTGTCGGAGCCGCCGGCGGGGCAGGTGCTGCCCAGCGTCGGGGAGGTCACCGTGCCCGTCAGAATCTTGTTTCCGGTGTCCGGGCTCGCCACCTTGACGGAGTAGGTGATCGTCACCGTCGCGCCCGCCGCGACGTTGCCGCTCCAGGTCAGGTTCGGGCTGGTGTAGGAGACGGTGCCCGAGGTCGCCACCGCGTCCGCGTTGTAGGTCGCGTCGTCCAGGACTCCGGCCAGCGGGTCGGTCAGCGTCACTCCGGTGAACGCGCTCGCCCCGGTGTTGTTCACGGTGATCGTGTAGTTGACCGTGCCCCCCGGCGCGGCGGCCGAGACGTTGGCGGTCTTGACGATGACCAGCGGACCCGCCGTGACGACGAGCGTCACGGCCCTGGTGGCCGTCTGCCCGTTGGCGTCGGTCACCTGGACGGTGAACGGGTAGCTGCCGGTCGTGGTCGGTGTGCCGGACAGCACCCCCGTCGAGGCGTTGAGCGTCAGCCCCGGCGGCAGACTTCCCGCCGAAACCGACCAGGTGAGCGGCGTCGTGCCGCCGGTCACGGTCAGCGGAACGCTGTAGGCGACCCCGACCTGGGCCGCGGGCGGGGCGGAGAAGGAGAACGAGGGCTGGGCCACGACCGAGACGGTGACCGTCTTGGTGGCGGTCTGGTTCAGGGCGTCGGTCACCTTCGCGGTGAAGGAGTAG
>NZ_JBFBCE010000104.1:17874-32642 GCF_040689595.1 Streptosporangium sp. NPDC051023
GGTGCCCGAAGCGGTCGGCGTGCCGGACAGCACCCCCGTCGAGGCGTTGAGCGTCAGCCCCGGCGGCAGACTTCCCGCCGAAACCGACCAGGTGTACGGCGTCGTGCCGCCGGTCACGGTCAGCGGAACGCTGTAGGCGACCCCGACCTCCCCCGCCGGGGCGCTGGAGAACGAGAACGAGGGCTGGGTCGCGATGGTGAGCGTGACGGCCTGGGTCGCGCTCTGGCCGACGGCGTCGGTCACCTTCACCGTGAAGGAGTAGGTGCCCGAAGCGGTCGGCGTGCCGGACAGCACCCCCGTCGAGGCGTTGAGCGTCAGCCCCGGCGGCAGACTTCCCGCCGAAACCGACCAGGTGTAGGGCGACGTGCCGCCGGTGACCGCCAGCGTCGTGCTGTAGGCGGCCCCGACCTCCCCCGCGGCGGGGGCGGGGAAGTTCAGGCTCGGCAGGGCGTTGGGGACGACGACGGCCGACGGGTCGGAGGCGGCGCCGGTGCCCGCGGCGTTCTGGGCGGCGACGGTGAAGGTGTAGGAGGCGCCCGGGGTGAGACCGGTGAGGGTCTGCGTGGTCGCCGTGCCGCTGAACGTCTGGGGAGTCTGCGCGACACCGTTGAGGTACGGCGTGACGACGTAGCCGGTGATCGCGCTGCCGTTGCCTGACGGAGCGGTCCAGGTCAGCGTTGCGGTCGCGTCGCCCGCGGTGACCGTGCCGATGGTCGGCTTGCCCGGCACGTTGTAGGGGACGACCGCGTTCGAGGCGGCGCTGGCCGTACCCGTGCCGAAGGTGTTCACCGCGGCCACGGTGAAGGTGTAGGAGGAGCCCGCGGTCAGCCCGGTGAGCGTCCTGGTGGTCGCGGTCGCGTCGTAGGTGATCGGCGTCTGGGCCACGCCGTCCTTGTACGGCGTCACGACGTAGCTCGTGATGGCGCTGCCGTTGTTGCCCGGCGCGGTCCAGGTCACCGTCGCGCTGGTCACCCCGGCCGTCGCCGTCGGGGCGGCCGGGGTCGCGGGTGAGCTCGCGTAGGTGTAGGCGGCGGAGGCGGCGAGCCCCTGGGTGACGACGGTGACCGTCACCGCCGCGTTGCTCGCCCTGGACGGCATGGAGGGGATGGTGAGCGTGCCGTTGGCGTTGGCGATGAAGCAGCCGGTGGTGACGCCGGTGGGGCAGGGCAGCAGGACGACCGGGGTGCCCGCCTTCTGCTCCGCGGTGGTGCCGATCTCGATGGCGGTGGCGTTGCCGATGTTCGACCCGCTCACGGTGACGGTGTTGCCACCGGAGATCGAGCCCGTGGTCGAGCTGAGCGTGATGCCGCTTGGTGTGCTCGGCAGGGTTCCCGCGGTCGTCGAGGACGAGTAGCCGGGGTTGGCGTCGCTCGCCGACGCCGTGGCGACCGACGAGGTGCGGATCAACGTCGGCGTGACACTGCTGCCGGTGACGATGCCGACCACGGTGATCGGCGACAGTGACGACCCGGCGGCGAAGGGGGCGTTGCTGTTGGTGCAGGTGATCGACTGCCCAGAGGGGGCGGCGCAGACCCAGCCGGTGCCGTAGGCCCCGGCGGGCACCACCCCGGCCGGCAGTGTCTCGGTGATCGAGATCGGGGAGGTCTCGCTGACCGCGCTGCCCACGCTGGCCGTCACGCTGTAGGTCACCGGGTCACCGGCCGCCAGCGTCGTGGCGTTGTTGTAGCTGGTCTGCGCCACGCTCAGCTCGGGGACCGCGCTGAGCGTGGTGACCTGTGCCTCGTCGATCTCGTGGAAGTCGGTTGACCCTCCGGTCGAGGCGACCCAGCCGAACGCGAGCTGCTTGGGGACCCCGGAGGAGTCGAGCCAGCTCGACGGGAACAGCCCGGACGCCACCGAGGGCAGCGAGCCCTGCAGGGTCTTGGCGGTGCTGCTGATCGGGGTGAACGACACCTTGTAGCTCTTGGCCGGGACCGACAGGCCCGATGGGGTGGTGACGGTCACGGAGGTCGGGTTGATGGCGACCTCGACCGGCACCGCCTTACGGGTGCTCGCCCGCAGCGAGAGCGCGGAGGAGGACGTGGAGGTCGCGGTGCTGTTGATCGCGCAGTAGCCGACGAGGCCCTGGCCTGGGCCGCGGACGACGACCTGGCCGGGCACCGTGCCTCCCGAGGTGCTGATGTAGGCGGGGTTGGTGCAGCCGGTCCCCTGGTAGGTGCTGTTGCTGAAGTTGCCGTACACGTCGAGGCCGATGCCGAGGTAGCCGTAGGCCAGGCCGCTGTAGCTGCTCGAGCCGACCGCGGAGTAGCCGAGCGCGCCGCCCGGCTGGCCGATGTTGGCCGGGGAGACCGGGTTGGTCGGATCCACCGCCGCCAGCACGAAGGCGATGCCGTCCGCCGACGACCCGCCGTACTGGTAGGTGTTGAACGTCACGTCCAGCCCCTGCGCGGTGGGCACGCTGGTCGCGCCGAAGACTCCGCCCAGTTTGGTGGTCGTCGCGTTCGTCAGGCGCAGCTTGCCCGAGCCCGCCGTGTCGTTCGTGCTGCTGCAGCTCTTCAGCACGCCGGTGCTGGTGTTGCCGGACGCGGTCAGGCAGGCGGTGTTCGACCCGCTCTGGTTGCTCGGCAGGGCGGGAAGCACCAGGGTGCCGGTGCCGTCCGCGGTGTTGTTGTGGAACGGCTGGTTGAGCAGGGTGGTTCCGGCCGCGGAGGCGGGAATCGGCGCCAGCGTGCCCGAGGTCCCGGTCAGCGCGGAGGCGGACAGGGTCAGGACCAGGACCCTGGCGACCGCCCTGCCGCTCCGGGACGTACGCCGGACGGGGACGGCCGCGTGCCTGCCCGCCCCGGCGGGTCTCGCCTGCCCGCGGGCGCCGTCAGTCATCGCCGCTCCCGCCCGCCGGGCTCATCGTGTCCGCGACCGCGAGGAGGCGGGCGCGGTGGCTTCGCCGTACCAGCCGGGCGAGCGTGAACGACAGCGCGAGGACGGCCAGGAGCGCCGCGAGGAGGTGCACGGGGAAGACCACGACGGTCACGGTCAGGGCCCGCGCGAGACCGCTCGCGCCCGCGACCGAGACGGTCGCCTGGCAGACGCACATCAGCGGCGGGTCCCACCTGGCGGTGACCTCGCGGGTCGCGCCGCGCATCACGGTGAAACCGGGGAAGGGGACATCGGTCCCGTCGACCCGGGCGTTCAGCCGGTCGGCGCCGCGGAAATCGCGATGCGCCGTCCCGGTGTTACGGATCCCGACGGTCAGGGGCACGGGGCCGCCGGTCACGAAAGCGGGCGCCCGCAGGTCGGCCACCTCCGCCGAGGCGTAGGCGTGGCCGGGAACACCGATGTACAAAGGCACGCCAATCCCCCGATTGATCGTGATGTTGCCTGTTCGCGACCCGCCGACCGCCTTGAAGACCAGGGCGACCTGGTGGTCACCGGGGTCGGGGGCGTCGGGAACGGCGATCCTGACCTTGACGTCGCGGGTCGTCCCCGGCTCCAGCGCGAGCTCCCGCGGAACCGTGGTGACCCAGGCCGACGCGGAGTAGGGGGCCCGCTCCCGCAGGACCAGCGCACCGCTCTCGTCCGCGGTGAAGTCCGACTTCTCGACACGGACCTCGACCGGGGCGTCACCGCCGTTGGTGACCCGGAACGTCTGGCTGGAACCAAGCTGTCCGGACGGGACGACGAGCTTGGCCGGGCTCACCGACAGTGAGAAGCCCGGTTCGGGGAGGGGAGCGGCTGACACGGCCTGAGCCGCGGTCCACTGCGGGCAAACGGCGGCCAGGCAGAGACCGATCACACCCGCGAACCGGCCGCGACGGACCAGCCTGAACGCCACAGACACCACGGCACGGGGCGACGTCCCGCGCGTCGACCGCGCGGCGGGCGAGCCCGGTCCGACGAGCACCTCGTACGGCGGGCCGGATACCGGGCTCGTGAAAGGTTCCAGCATCCGTTCCTCATCCACTCGCCAGTGATGTCGCTCCACATGAGGAAGCCTCACGGTAATCACTGAGAGTTTCTGATCAACTACCGGGAGTGTCAACGAATGCGATGGTTCGGCGTGGCGCAGAACGGGTATTCAGGCGGCCCAAAGGGGCTCCGGCAGCAGTGCGGAAATTCCCGACGACATAGCTTCTGACCTGTGGCGACGGAGAGATTACCCACGGGCGGCAGCCAGGGCGGTCAAGCCGGCACCAGGGCGTCCAGAGCAGGGGCGGAGACAGTCTTGTTGTGCGGCTGCCTCCAGCCGACGAAGAACGTCCCGATCTCCTGACGGCCCGGGACCCGCGACGCGGTTCCGGCATCCTCGCCCCGCGGACAGATGACCGTGGAGAAACGCCGTGATCACCTGGGAGTGGACTTCTCGATCGGCCCGCGGCGACCCGGGCACCGTCCCTCATCGAACCGTTAGGAGCCTCCGATGACGCGCAGAATCGCCGGCCTGGCCATGGCGTTCGTGGTCGCGCTGGGAATGGTGGTGGTGCCCGCGGGGAGCGCGTCCGCGACGATCTCCCCGGTTTCCGACGCCTGCACGGCCACCGGCATCGAGGACGTGCTGACGATTGACCCGAGCGGCCCCCGGCCCAGGATCGTCGGGACGAGCCGTCACGACTACGTCGGCGCATGGCCCATGGGTCGGAGTACCTTCCGCTTCTGGCATGTGTCCTACCAGCCGTTGGGGTCGTCGACGTGGTCGTACCTGGGGGGCTACGCGGTCAGGTGTTCGGGGGCCACGGAGACCGGCAGCAGCGATCTCACCACGACGATCATCACCGGCGCGAGCGACAGGAAGTGCGACGGCGTGAGCTTCGACGTCACCGTCAGCGACGGGACCAAGACCACCACTACGCACTACGGCTACGTGGGGAGCAGGACCGGTGGCGGGGACCACTTCCACTACTACCGGGTGGCGGTCGATACCGGGCAGATGCTGGCCGTCTTCCCGGCTGCGGCACGCTGCGACTGAGAACGGCCTTCCCTCGGTACGACCTCCCTCAAGGAGTTGGAGGTCAGGAGGCGGCGGGTCACGGTGTCGAATCGTAGATGCTCCCGCCCGGTGACAGCTTCACGCCGCGGGCCACGAGGGTGTCGCCGATGTCGGAGACGGGGCGGGCGCCCTCGGCCTACCCGGAACAGGTCATGGCCGACCCGCGTATCCGGACCCGCTCCTCCCTCCCGCGCCGGTGGATCACGACCGTTTCGGGATTTCTCGCCGCAGGAGCGCCTCCAGCACGGGCAGGGCGCCGCTGAGGGCGGCGCTCTCCTCAGCGGTGAGCCCGCTCAGCGCGGCGACGAGGGGCGCGGTGCGGCGCGCATGGCCGTCTCGGATGACGGCGCTCCCCTTTGGCGTCGCCGACAGGATCGCACTGCGCCCATCCAGGGCCGAGGCTGTGCGCTCAATCATTGACATGGCCTCCAGCTGCGACAGGGTGCGGGCCATCGTGGGGCGCGACACCTCTTCGAGCGCGGCGAGCTGGGACGGCATGATCTGGCCCGCCTGCACGATGACGGCCAACGCGGAGGCCTGCGCCCCGGTCAGTACCGGCTCGGGATCTGCCGCGCGGAGCCAACGGACCAGCGTGGCCGCCGCCATCCCCCAGCGGTCGGCCTCTTCATGAAGCTTGCTTCGGCTCATATAGTTAGCTTAAGCTAACTATATGCCCAAGGCAGGCACATCTCCCACATCGACCACCGCGCGCGCCTTCCCGCATTCCGCCGCAGTCGCCGCTCCATTGGCGGCGGTTCTGTTCCTTGTCAGCGTTACGGTGTTCGCGGCGCTGCGCGACGACGGTTACTCGCATGCGCACAAGGCCATCAGTGAGTTGGGCGCCTCGGGGGCGCCACACGCGTTCGCGTTCAACGCGTTGGGCTTCGTTGCGCCCGGCCTGCTGGTCGTGGCCTTCGCGGTGGGCTTCGTCGGCCTGATCCGCTCCGGCGGCTCCCTGCTCGGACCAGGGTTGCTCGGCCTGTCGGGAGTGACACTGGCGCTGGCCGGCATCTTCCCGGTGGACATGGCTCAGCGTGATTCGTGGGCCTCCCTCGCGCATCTGGCCAGCGCCACGGCATCCGGCATCTTCTGGGCCTGTTCGCTCTTCTGGATGGGCCGATTGCTCGCTCGCGTTCCAGTACCGGCTGTCTGGGTACGGCTCACGCCATGGTTCGTCCTGTTCCCGGTAGCCAATGTGGCGTGGCAGGCGATGTGGCAGACGACGGGATGGCCACCGCCGGGTTGGGGACAGCGACTCGCGTTCGCCGGCTACTTCCTCTGGCTGGCTGTGACCGGCGCGATGCTGCGGCGTACCACCGTGCCGCCAGGTGCAGCGCGTGCGTAAATCCCGCGCGCTGGTGCCGCTTTCCGCAAAGGGCGTGAGATCGCCCCCGGTCAGGCGTTCTGTGAGGTGCCCCTGATCTTCCGCCTCCTACTGAACCCCAACGCATGATGTCGCCAAAGACGGGATCTCTGACCTGAGGGAACAAGGGATTGCCGGGCGACATCACGCGTAGATCATCAGTAAGTCACCACGAAGGCCTGGAACGGTGACGACAGCCCTGAAGCATCGCATTGGCCGGAAAGCATCACGGCCCCCCCGGAAGGCAGCGGGCAACGGAAAGGCCAGGGCGCCGGAAACGTCAGGGGCCGGAAGCGCCGGAAGGGCGGAAGCTCCACGGAGGCGAAAGCGTCAGGAGCGGAAAGCGAGTCGCCCGGCGCGCTGGGCACGCCGGGCGACTCGCTTTCAACCGCCTTCAGACGCAGGCGACGCGGACGACGTCGGCCAGATGGCCCGCCATCCGCTCCGCCTGCTCCGCGGAGGAGGCCTCGACCATGACACGGATCATGGGTTCCGTGCCGCTGGGGCGGATCAGCACCCGCCCCGTCTCCCCCAGCTCCGACTCGACCGCGGCGACCGCCGCGGACAGCTCGGGAACCGAGGCTTTAGCACGGTCCACATCCTTGACGTTGACGAGGATCTGTGGCAACCGGGTCATCACCGAGGCCAGCTCCGCCAACGGCCTGCCCTCGCGGGCGACGACCGACAGCAGATGGAGCGAGGTCAGCAGGCCGTCCCCCGTGGTGGCGTGGTCGAGCATCAGGACGTGGCCCGACTGCTCCCCGCCGAGGTTGTAGCCCCCCGCCTTCATGGCCTCAAGCACGTAGCGGTCACCGACAGCGGTCTCGATCACGTCGATGCCGGCGTTCTTCATCGCGATCTTGAAGCCCAGGTTGGACATGACCGTGGCGACCACGGTTTCGCCAACCAGCTTGCCCTCCGCACGCATGGCCGTGGCGAGCACGGCCATGATCTGGTCGCCGTCGACGACCTCACCGGTGTGCGAGACAGCCAGGCAGCGGTCGGCGTCACCGTCGTAGGCGATGCCGACGTCGGCGCCCCTGGAGATCACGATCTGCTGGAGTTTGTCCAGGTGGGTCGAGCCGCACCCGGCGTTGATGTTGAGACCGTCCGGACGGGCCCCGATGGTCTCAACGGTGGCTCCGGCTCTCCGCAACGCCTCGGGGGCCACCATGTGGGCGGCTCCGTGCGCGCAGTCGAGGACGACGTTCAGGCCGTCCAAACGGCCGGAGACGGTGGACAGCACGTGGGAGATGTAACGGTCGGCCTCGCCGTACGCTTCGCGCACTCGGCCGACCGAAGCACCGACGGGGCGCTCCCACTTCTCACCGAGCCGCTGCTCGATCCCGTTCTCCACCGCATCGGGCAGCTTGTAGCCGCCACGGGTGAGGAACTTGATCCCGTTGTCCGGGGCGGGGTTGTGGGAGGCGGAGATCATCACGCCCATGTCGGCTCCAAGAGCCGTGGTCAGGTATGCAACCGCCGGGGTTGGCAGCACGCCGAGCCGGAGAACGTCCACGCCAGACGACGCAAGGCCGGCGACCACGGCAGCCTCCAGGAACTCTCCTGAAGCCCGCGGGTCCCGGCCCACGACGGCGACCGGGCGGCCTGACCGCCCGACGCTGGCATTGAACGCCCCGGCATCGCCGAGGACATGAGCCGCGGCCACGGACAGGTCCATGGCGAGCTCGGCCGTGAGGTCGCGACCAGCGACCCCACGTACCCCGTCGGTGCCGAAAAGGCGCCCCAACTTAACGCTTGCTGTACTGCGGAGCCTTACGGGCCTTCTTGAGGCCGTACTTCTTGCGCTCGGTGGCGCGGGCGTCACGGGTCAGGAAGCCGGCCTTCTTCAGCGGGGCGCGGTTGACCTCGACGTCCAGGATGGCGAGCGCGCGGGCGAGGCCCATGCGCAGGGCACCGGCCTGGCCGGTCACGCCGCCGCCGTCGATGCGGGCGATGACGTCGAACTGGTCCTCGGCGCCGAGCGTCACGAAGGGCTCGTTGACGATCTGCTGGTGGACCTTGTTGGGGAAGTACACGTCAAGCGGACGACCGTTGATCGTCCACTTGCCGGTGCCCGGCACGATGCGCACGCGGGCGACGGCCTCCTTGCGGCGGCCGGTGCCGTACGAGTTGCCCGTGGTGATGGGCTTACGGACGGCGGCCTCGCCGCTGGCAGTGGACTCGGAGGTGTACTCGGAGGGGAACTCCTCCGCGGAGTACGCTTCCTGCTCGCCCTCGACGGGCGTCTCGACACCGGTGGGCTCAGCCACGGTTCTCCTCTTACTTTCCTACTCGGCGCCGGCCGTCGGCCAACGCTGCTGGCGATAAGCAGCCGGTGGCTACTGGGCGATCTGGGTGAGCTCGAAGGGCGTCGGCTGCTGGGCCTGGTGCGGGTGCTCCGTACCTGCGTAGACCTTGAGCTTCTTGATCATCTTCCGGCCCAGGGCGTTCTTGGGAAGCATGCCCTTGACGGCCTTCTCGATGGCGCGGTCCGGACGCTTCTCCATGAGCTCGCCGTAGGTCACCGAACGCAGACCACCGGGGTAGCCCGAGTGACGGTACGCCTTCTTCTGCTCGAGCTTGTTGCCGGTCAGGGCGACCTTGTCAGCGTTGATGACGATGACGAAGTCACCCGTGTCGACGTGGTTGGCGAAGATCGGCTTGTGCTTACCGCGAAGCAGGATCGCGACGTGGCTGGCCAGCCGGCCAAGCACGATGTCGGTGGCGTCGATGATGTGCCACTGACGCTCGACTTCGGCAGGCTTGGGTGTGTACGTGCGCACGGTCGTATGCCTTCTTTGCTCGCGTCTTCGGCGCTGTCGGAGGTGACAGCAACATGGTCGGTAGGTGCGGGCACACGACAGCCCGGACCTTCCGTCTCCCATGGCTCAGGAGATGACGCCGGACGCGCCGCGCATCGGTCTGCAGAGGAGACCAATTCGCACACAACGAACTAGCAGGATACCGAAGCGGATGAGCGCGGGTCAAAAAGACGCGTCTCTCCACCGGTGTCCCCGAGCAGTTTACCCATGTCGGCGAGTGCCGGGGGACCGCCGCGCCGATCAACCGCCCGAGCCTTCACAGAACGGTTCCAACACGTTCTCTCCATTCTCTTCTTCCCCAAGACAAACATCTCTATCTTTGGCAGCGGAATGTGGCAGCTTCCTCACCTCCGGGACACCCAGCGGACCAGCCTGCGCCGTATGGGGCTGTTCGCATGCCTGCTGACGGTGCTGCTCCTCGGATATCTCATCGGTCGCGGAAGCCGCGACGAGGAGACACCGAAGATCTATCTGAACAACGCCGGGCCCGCGAAGCCCACGCAGACGGCCATGGCCGGGGCAGGTCACCCCGACCCGCGCGCCCCGCTCGTCCGTGTCGTCCGCCCGACCGCCGCTCCCGTGACACCGAGCGAGCGCCCCGACTCCCGCGTCACCCGGCCCCCGCACGACTCGGCCGACGATCTCGGCGTGGACAACGGCCCCCGCTACATCATCGGCGGGGAGACTCAGCAGTACGGCGGCGGCCGGGAGAACACCGAAACCTCCTCCTCTCCGCTGAGCTCGCTGGAGAGCGAGTTCGTCAGGCTCGTCAACATCGAGCGCAGGAGGGCGGGATGCGCGCCCTTCCGGATCGACAGACGGCTGGTCCAGTCGGCCAGGGCACACTCCGCCGAGATGGCCGCCAGCGACGTCTTCTCCCACAACTCCCCCGACGGAAAGTCGCCCTGGCAACGGATGGAGGCCGCGGGCTACCGCAACGGGGGCGCGGAGAACATCGGCCGCGGCTTCACCTCGGCGGCCGAGGCGGTGCACGGCTGGCTGGCCAGCAGCAGCCACCGGGGCAACATCCTCAACTGCGCGCTGACCGCGACCGGCGTCGGGGTGATGGGCGGCTCAAGCGGCCCCTGGTGGACGCAGGACTTCGGCTACTCCTGAATGAATCGGCCGTGATACCGGGCTAGTCTCTGCGCATGGGTTTTCCGGGGGAGCCGCCGCGCCGCCAGCCGTACGTCCAGCCCGAAGGACAGGTGCCGCCCGCCCAGGGCGAGCGCTGGTTCGACTCCACACCACAGGGCCACGCGCCCGAGGCACAGGGCCGTTTTCCAGGCGCCGCGTTGCCCGAGTCCGCGTTCCCGGAACCCGCGCCGCACGAGCGCGCGCTCGGGGCGCAGGGGCGCTTCCCCGAGACACAGGGCCGTTTCCCCGAGGCGGCGCCGCTCGGCCGTGCCCAGGAGCCACCGTCCCCGGAGCACGCCTCCGACGCCGTGCCGCAGCCCAGGCCGCCCGCGCCCGGCCCGAAGCCGTCCGCGCCGCAGTCACAACAGCAGCAGCAGGCGATGTGGAGCCCCTACGACGAGGGCCCGCGCTCCCGGCGGCCGCTCTTCATCGCGCTCGGCGCGCTCGGCGTGCTCATCGCGGGAGGCGTCGGCCTCGCCATGCTCGTGAACTCGGACAATTCCTCGCCGTCCGCTACGGCCAGCTCCCCGGCGCAGGTGTCCAACGCGCCCATCGTCCCCAAGAGCCCCGGCGGCAAGTTCGGGTTCGCCGCTGCCCGCGCGACCGATCCCCACGCGCTCACGCTGGGCGAGCTGTTCAAGCGCAAGAAGGTGTCCTACGACGGGCAGAGCTACCTGATGACCGTCCGTAGGACGGACAAGAAGTGCAAGGACGCCGTGGTGGGCGACAAGCTCCAGAAGGCGCTCGCATCGGGCAAGTGCACCCAGTTGCTGCGGGCCAGCTTCCGCGACGCCTCCGGGAAGATCATCGGAACCGTGGGCGTCGCCAATCTCAAGACGTCGGCCGCCGCGGCCAAGGTCGTCTCGGCGGGAGCGGGCAAGTCGCGGAAGGAATATCTCAAGGCGCTGCCAGGTAAGGACAAAGTCACCAAATCTCTCGGCACGGGCGAGGCGTTCGCGGGCGGATGGCGACACGGGCACTACGCCGTGATGGTCTGGTTCCAGTTCAAGGACGGGCACCTGCCGAAGAAGACCGAGGTCAAGCAGCTGAACCAGGCGGCCTTCGGGACCGTCGACGCGACCGTCACCCCGGCCCTCGAGTCCCGTTCGCTGACCGGAAAGCGACCCTGACCAAAGGTTCAAGTAGCGGCTTCCCAGGATAAAACTGGCGGGCGATCCGGCCAGGAACGCCCATACCTACATGATGATCTCCGGCTGTCGCTACGCTTCCACGTATGCGTGGCCAGGAATCCGGGTCCGAGCACGAACGCGAAGCCGACGGTTCGGCCGTACCGGCGACGCCGCCGCCGAGTTTCGGCCAGTCTTCGCCGCACGTGCCGCGGCCCGATCTCACAGGTGACAACCGGTTCCACGATCCCCCGGCATGGCCGGAACCGGCACCGGGGGCGGCTCAGCCATGGACCGTCCCGGGCGACGACGGCGCCCCGTACGACTGGTTCTCCGACCCGGAGAACGACCTCCCGCCACCGTGGCCGGACACGTCGTGGCCCGGCGCGCCATCCGGCTCGCACTCCGCGTCACCCGGTTCACACCGCGAGTCACATCATGGCTCGCCCACGGGGGCACGATCCGAGCCCGGAGCGCCCTCGGGGTCGCCGTACGGCCCGCCTCCGGTTTCACCGGCCGGTTCGCACTTCGCGTCTCAGCCGGGCGTGTCCTCGGGGCCGCACGGGCCACAACCCGGCCCCCAACCCGGCCCCCAGGGCCCATGGCCCGGTTCCCCGGTGCCCGCCGAGCCTCGCGCACCGGGATGGCAGGAAGTCCCGCCCTCGGTGCCCGCCGTCATCTCCTGGGCCGAAACTCCCGCCCCCGGGGAGCCGAATCCCCCTTGGGCGGGCGGCCCCGCCGCGGGCGGACCCGTCCCACCGCCGTGGAACGACGCGCCCGCTCCCGGTGCGCCGTCCAGGCCGCCGTCGTGGGGCGCTCCGCCCCTCCCCGGCCAGGCACCGGCACAGCAGTGGGGTTCCCCGCCGTCCTCCGGCGAGCCGTCGGGCCCGTCGCCGTGGACCCCGCCCGCGACCAGCGGGCCCTCAGGCCCGGCGCCGTGGGGCGCTCCGCCTCTCCCCGGCCAGACACCGACACCACCGGGAAACACCCCCCAGACCTCCGGCGAGCCGTCGTGGGCCCCGCCCGCCCTCGGTGAACCCTCGCAGCAGTGGGCACCCCCTGTCTCCGGCGCCCCCTCCGCCCCGCAGGCCTGGGCCCCGCCGTCCCTCGGCGAGCCTTCCGACCCGCGCTGGAACACCCCGCCCGTCCACGGCGGACCCTCGGGGCCACCTCCGCAGACGGGCTCGCCCGGGCCGCCCTGGGCCGCCTCCCCTCCCCCACCTCCCCCGGGGGCGGCGTGGCCTGACTCCTCCGGTCCCGCCGGCGTGCCCTCGGGGACCGGCGAGCCGTACGGACCTCCTCCGTGGACGCCTCCCTCGGCCGACGGGCCGTCGGCGCAACCGTGGAACGGCTCCCCTGTCCCCGGCGAGCCGTCAGGCCCGCAGTGGGACACCCAACCGGCACCGGGCACCTCCTCAGCTCCGCCGTGGGGTACCCAACCGGCCCCCGGCCCCGTCCCGCTCAACGCCTCCCCGCTGCCGACGGCGCCGATCGTCCCCGGAGCGCCGCCCTGGCAGCCGCCTCCGGCCTTCACGGCCGCCGCCGCCGGCATGCAGGTGTGGCCCTCCTCGTCCCCGGACGCCCACGGCATTCCCCAGTGGCCCGCGGCCACCGGGGAACCGGTCTGGTCTGACGCCGACGAGACGACGGGCAGGCCCGCCGAGCCCGGTGACGTGGCCGTCTGGCCGCCGTCCGCCGTCCATGGCGACGGCCTCGACGAGAACACCGTCAACGTCCGCGCGGGCGGCTCCGCCGTACCGGCCCGTCACGAGCGGACCGACCTCGCGCAGGCGTCGGAGCCCGGTGCGCACGCCGCGGGCTCCCCTGCCGGATACCCGACCTCCGCGCCGTCCCCTGAAACGGGTCCGTACTCCGCCGACGCGCCGTCGCCCGCCGAGCCGGGCGCGCACGCCGCAGGCCTCACGCCACCGCAGGACGCGGGGCTCCTTCCGGGGAGGCCTCAGGAACACCCCTCAGACCAGGCGGTGACAGGCCAGGCGGCGACGCCTCTCTTGGGGGAGGGGCTGTCGCGGGACCCGGGACACGTCCCGGGCCAGGCGACGACGTCCGGCCAGGGACACCCTCCGGCACCATCCCCCGACCCCGGGCACGCCCCGGGCCAGGGGCCGTCGCCGGAGACGGAACACACGCCCGGTTCCGCACCTCCGGCGGAACCCGCCGCCCATCACGACGGGCCCGCTCCCGCCACCTGGGGTCAGCCTCCCCAGCCGGAGCCGACGCCGTACGGACCGGACTCCCCCGGTCCGGTCACGCACGCCCTCGCGTCGTCCTCAGGACCGACGCAGCACCTTCCCACTCTTCCCGCGCGACCCGCCGAGCACGACGCCCCCTCGCTCATTCCCGAGCCGGGCGACCAGCCGACCCCGCCCGGAGGCATACCGGTGATCTCGCCGCCGTTCCCGCCAGCCGTGGGGAAACCGTCGACTCCGCCCGCTTCCACGTCCGGCGAGGTGGTGCTGCGCGGCCCGTTCACCCCGCCGTCCGCGGTCGTGCACGAGCCGCCGCCTCCCGCCGAACCCCCCGCCCGCAAGCGGGGCAACACCATCCTGATCGCCGCCGTGGTCGCCCTCGTGGTCGGCGGAACCGGCACCGGCGCCTTCTTCGCCTACCAGTCGTTCGTCGCCAAGAGGTCGGCCAGCGCGGATGCCCCGATCCCCAGCGCCCAGCCCGCCGACCCCACTGACGACCCGGAAAACCCCGTCGTCGTACCCGACCCGGTCAACACCGAGATCCTCAACTCGGAGAAGACCGACCCGGGCAAGGTGACCGTGGCCGACGCCTTCACCAAGAAGATCACCCTGGCCGGGACCACCTTCGTCCGGGTCAAGACCGACGTGACCCAGAAGTGCGACGAGGCGGCGGCAGGCAGGTTCGCCAGCACGCTGACCAACCAGGACTGCCGCCAAGTGCTGCGGGCCACGTACGTCGACAGCAAGCGGAAGTACGCCGTGACCACGGGGATCGCGGTGCTGCCCAGCCTGCAGTCGGCCGTCGAGGTGGACCGGGCCAAGAACCTGGGCAGCAACCTGTGGTTCCGGGGCCTGCCGGGAACCCCCGGCAGCGGAGCCGAGCGCGTGGACATCGCGGGCGGCTACGCGGCGGGCCTGGTGTGGGGTCGTTACATCGTGTTCAGCTACGCGACCTTCAGCGACGGCCACACCCCGACGGCGAAGGAGAAGAACCTCGGCAAGGTCAGCGGCGCCTTCCGGGACGAGACCGCCAAGGTTGTGGAACGCCGGGTGACGAGCTGATCGAACGCGTCTCGCTGCCGGGGAGGCCTCCCCCGCCTGCTGGGGGTTGGCGAGCAGCAGTTCGGCGCGGGCGAGGTTCATCACGCAGCGCAGCTTGGC
>NZ_JBFBCE010000105.1:0-32291 GCF_040689595.1 Streptosporangium sp. NPDC051023
CCGGGGCCCGGTCACCGTCCACGGCGTGGACAAGTTCCCGCGGATGGTCGACTACGCCGCTCGCCGGGCACACCCCCACTCTCAGCCGGTGTGGATCAGGACGTCGTCATCGCGGAGGCCGCGCGCCGCGTCCTCGGTGTTCGCCGGGACCGGTCTCTAGGGGAGCTTCCACTCGACCGGTGTCACGCCCTGCTGCTCGAGGAGCTCGTTGGCGCGGCTGAAGGGGCGGGAGCCGAAGAAGCCACTGCGGGCGGACAGGGGGCTCGGGTGGGCCGACTCGATGGCCGGGGTTCTGTCGAGCATCGGGCGCAGCGAGCGGGCGTCGCGGCCCCACAGGATCGAGACCATCGGCTGGTCGCGGGCGACGAGGGCCTTGATGGCCTGCTCGGTGACGTCCTCCCAGCCCTTGCCCCGGTGCGAGGCGGGCTTGCCCGGCATGACGGTGAGCACCCGGTTGAGCAGCAGCACGCCCTGCTCGGTCCACGGGGTCAGGTCGCCGTTGCTCGGCATCGGCAGCCCGAGGTCCTCGGTGAGCTCCTTGTAGATGTTACGGAGACTGCCCGGGATCGGGCGCACGTCGTCGGCGACCGAGAAGCTCAGGCCGATCGGATGCCCCGGCGTCGGATAGGGGTCCTGGCCGACGATCAGCACCTTCACCTGATCGAAGGGCTGCTGGAAGGCGCGGAGCACGTTGGCCCCCGCGGGGAGGTACTGCCTGCCCTCCGCGACCTCCTTCCGGAGGAACTCGCCCAGCTCGGCGATCTTCTCAGCAACGGGTTCCAGGGCCTTGGCCCACCCGGCTTCCACAACTTCGTTCAAAGGACGTGCGGCCATGCCGAAAACCCTATCGAGGTTTGAGACCCGGTACGGCTCGCATGGCGAATCCGTGCGCCGTACCGGGCCTGCCCCTTTATTTCACCGAGCCCGCCATCATGCCCTGCACGAAATACCTCTGGAATGCGAAGAACAGGATTAACGGGATTATCAGCGACAGAAAGGCACCAGGAGCAAGGATGTCGATGTTGGTTCCGAACTGCCGCATCTGGGACTGAAGGGCCTTGGTCATCGGCTGGTTCTCGGGATTGGCGAAGACCAGGGCGACGAGCAGGTCGTTCCAGACCCAGAGGAACTGGAAGATGCCAAGCGAGGCGACCGCGGGCTTGGCCAGCGGGAACACCACGGTCGAGAAGATCTTCCACTCGCCCGCGCCGTCCATCCGTGCCGCTTCGAGCAGCGAGCGCGGAATGCCCGCGAAGAAGTTGCGGAGCAGGAAGATGGCGAAGGGGAGACCGAAGGCGGTGTGGAAGATCACCACACCGGCGATGGAGCCGAAGATGCCGAGCGTGCCGTACAGCTTCGCGATCGGGATCAGCGCGACCTGGACCGGCACGACCAGCAGGCCGATCACGATCAGGAACAGGGTGTCCCTGCCGGGGAACTCCATCCAGGCGAAGGCGTAGGCCGCCATGGCGGCGATGCCGATCACCAGGAGGGTCGTCGGCACCGTGATGAACACGGTGTTCCAGAACGAGTCGGTGAAGCCGGTCGCCAGCAGGTTGGAGTAGCTGCTGAAGGTCAGCTCTGCCGGTTTCGTGAGCGCCGTCCACCAGCCCGTCGAGTTGTTCTCGGTCTCGGTGCGGATCGAGACCACGAACAGGCCGAGCGTGGGGATCAGCCAGAACACGCCGATCACCACCAGCAGCGCCTGGAGCAGGCCACCGCCCGCCCGGTCGAGGAGCCTGCCGAAGGCGCTGCGCCGCGGAGCGCCGAGAGCGGAGGTCGTCACTGGTTGTCCCTCCTGAACCGGCGGATGTTGATGATCATGAACGGCAGGACGAGGACCAGCAGGAAGATGGCCAGCGCGCTGCCGAGCCCCTGGTTGCCGCCGCCGCCGAACGAGACCCGCCACATCTCCAGCGCGATCACGTTCGCCTGGGGCTGCACCGATCCGGGGGCGATGACGAAGACCAGGTCGAATACCTTGAGGGTATTGATGATCATGGTTACGAACACGACCAGCAGCACCGGAGACAGGAGCGGTACGGTGATCTTTCGGAACACCTGCCACTCGGTCGCCCCGTCGATGCGGGCCGCCTCGAGCGCGTCGCGAGGGATGGCGGACAGGCCCGCCGCGATCAGCACCATGGAGAATCCGGCCCACACCCAGATGAACGCCCCGATGATCGCCGGGGTGATCAGGGTCGGCCCGAGCCAGGGGACCCCGTTGAAGGCCGCCTGGAAGTTCGACTGCGGCAGCCGTACGAGATAGTCGCCCTGGGCCAGGTTCGCGAAGTGGAAGGTCCCGTCGGCCTCGGTGGTGGCGGTGGCCTTGACCGCGCCGCCCTGCACTGCCTCGACGGTCACCCCGGCCAGCGCCTTCTCGGTGCCGTCCACCTGGTTGAGCGTGCCGCCTCCGCCCTGGGTGAAGTCCACCCAGACGGTGCCCGCCAGCTCACCGGGCCCCGGCTGCGGGGCCTTCGCCGCCGCCGCGGAGGAGAGGGTCGCCGGCTTGACCCCGACCAACGGGATGAGCACGGCCTGCCCCGGTCTGGCGGGCTGCCTGGTCACGACCGCGCCCTGCTGGAGGGCGACGGGCGCCTTGTCGTTCTCCCTGGGCCTGGCGTCCGGATAGCCCTGCGTCGAGCCGAACAAGTCCTGGACCGAGGTGATCACGGCGTTGGCCACGCCCCGGTCGGGATCCTGCTCGTAGACCAGCCTGAAGATGACGCCCGAGGCCATCAGGGAGACGGCCATCGGCATGAAGACGATCAGTTTGAACGCGGTCGCCCAGCGGATCCGCTCGGTCAGCACCGCGAAGATCAGGCCGATCACCGTGACCAGCGCGGGGGCGACCACGACCCAGATCAGGTTGTTCCTGATCGTGGTCAGGGTCGAGGAGTCGCTGAAGATCGAGGCGTAGTTGTCCGCGCCGACGAAGGTGTCGCCGGTGGCGTCGAAGAGACTGCGGAAGATCGAGTAGACGATCGGGTAGATCACCAGTGCGCCGAGGACGACCGCCGCGGGCAGCAGGAACACCAGCGACAGTGTGGGGGATGGTCCCAGCCTCGCGGAGCCGGTCCCCGGGCGGGCGGCGGTGCCGGTTTTGCCGGGGAGCGAGGCGGAGGGCGGGGGACCGTCGTGTGGTTCGGGAGAGGTCCCGGGAGTCTGTTCCGGTCCGGAGGAGGACTCGCGGGCGGCCTGCTGGCCGCCCCGCGAGCTCTGCGGGCCGTTTAACCGGTCGGTCACGGCCTTGCCTTCCCTTACTTCCAGGCCTTCTTGGCCTCGTCCTCGAGCTTGTTCTGGATCGACTTGATGTCCGAGGGGTTGCGGACGAAGTCCTGCAGGAGCTTCCACTCGCCCTTACCCTCGGTGCCGCCGAACGCGCTCGGCGCGAGGTCGGACATGTCGTAGCGGACCGCCTCACCCGCGGAGATGATCGTCTGGGCGAGCTTCTTGGTCAGCTCCGCCGGGTAGTTGTCCGGCGAGACGTTGCGGTTGGGGGACAGATAGCCGGGCAGCTTGGCCCAGATCTCGCCGCCCTCCTTCGAGGCGAGGAACTCCAGCAGCGCCATGCCACCCTTGGAGTCCTTCAGCGCGACCGCGATGTCGCCGCCCAGCACGACCGGCTCGGTGTCACCGGCCTTGGGGAAGGGGAAGTACTTGGCCTCCTCGCCGAGCTTGGCCCCCGACTGCTCCGCCGTGGTCGCGACGAAGTCGGCCTCGATGACCATCGCCGCCTTGTCCTGGCCGTAGACCTGGGTCGCACAGGTCGGGAAGTCGGTCTGCAGAGCGCCGGAGGCGCCGCCGAGCAGGAACTCCTTCTTGCCGACGAGCTGCCCGATCTTCTCCAGCGCGGTGGTCACGGTCGGGTCGGTCCAGGGGATCTCGTGCTTGGAGAGCTTGGTGTAGTTCTCCGGGCCCGCGGTGGACAGGTAGACGTTCTCGAACAGGTCGGTGAGGGTCCAGCCGGACGCGCCGCACAGGGCGAACGGCGGGGTGCCGGAGTCCGCGATGGTCTGGGCGGTCTTGATGAGCTCGTCCCAGTTGGTCGGCGGCTGTGCGCCCGCGTCCTGGAAGGCCTGGTCGCGGTACCAGATGAGCGACTTGTGCGCCGCCTTCACCATCACGCCGTAGACCTGGCCGTCCGCGGAGCCCAGTTCCTTCCAGTACGGGGTGTAGTTGTCGTCGATCTGCTTCTGCACCTCGGGGGTGAGCGGCTTGAGGGCCTTCTCCTTGGCGTACTGCTGGACCAGGCCGGGCTGGGGCAGGATCGCGATGTCGGGCGGGTTGCCGCCCTGGATGCGCGGGCCGAGGTAGGCGCCGGTGTCCTCGCCGGTCGAGGCGTAGTTCACCTTGGCGCCGGTCTTGGCCTCGAACGCCTTGAGCACCTGCTCGAAGTTGGCCTGCTCGGGGCCGGTCCACTTGGCGGCGACCTCGACGGTCACGCCGTCCAGGGTCTTGGCCGCGGGGGCGGGCGCCGACGCGGACGCGCTGCCGCTCGTTGTGGGTGCGGCCGACGGGGTCTGGCCGCCGCACGCGGCGAGCGCGAGCGCCAGTCCCGACAACGTCACCGTGGCGATGGATTTACGCATGCTGAGCGAACCTCCTGTGCTGGCGGAGCCGATGCGCGGATCGGTGGGAGAGAGCTTCGGGGAAACCGGCTGACGTGGGTCCGTGGTCTCCGCGGATGTTGCGTGGTCTGTGCGGATGTGCTGTGGGGTCGCACGCCGTGGGGAGACGGCGTGCGACGGTCCGTACGCCGTGGGGACGACGTGCGGGGGGATGACGGCTCGCCGGAGGGGTCGCCCCCGGTCACTGAGCCCGGATGATCTCGTTGAGCTGGCCCTTCATCGAGGTGACGACGTCGTCGCTCGTCTCGTCGAAGGGCGGGGTGAGCGCGTTGGAGACCGCACTGGCGATCACCAGGCTCAGCTGGTTGTAGTTGGCGCTCGTCGGCCGGGGCCGGGCGGAGAAGAGGCTCTCCTTGAGCACGGGAAGGTAGGGAAAACGCTTGATCAGGCCGGGGTCGTCGTACAGCTCGGCCCACACGGGCGGGAATGAGCCGTCGACGAGCACCCGGCGCTCGTTCTCCAGGCTGGTGAAGTAGCGGATGAACTCCACCGCCGACTTCTGCCGCTTGGAGTAGGCGCTGAGCGCGAGGTTGACCCCGCCCAGCGAGCTCGAGCCGGGGCCGTTGAGACCGGGAAGCCGGGTCACCCCGAACTTGCGGGCGATCGGCGAGGTGGTCGCCGGGCCGTACGCGTGCGGCCAGTTGCGGGCGAAGGCCAGGCGGCCCTCCTGGAAGGCCAGCCGTGACTCCTCCTCCTTGTAGGAGAGCGACTCGCGGGGGATCCATCCCTCCCGCAACCCGCCGACCAGGAAGTCGAGGGCGGTCTTCGTCTTGGCCACGTCCAGCGCGACCCGCGTGCCATCGCGGTCGAGGATCTGCCCGCCCGCGGACTGCACCGCCTCGGTGAAGTTGACGGTTAGTCCCTCGTAGGCGAGGAACTGGCCGGCGTAGCCGCCGATGCCGTACTTCTCGTGCAGCGCGCGGGCCTGCTCGCGCAGCTCCGCCCAGGTCGTGGGCGGCTTGAAGCCCTCCTTGGCCAGCAGGTCCTTGCGGTAGTAGAGCAGCCCGGCGTTGCTGGTGTACGGCACCGCCCAGAGCTTGCCCCGGTAGACGGCGGTGTCCGCGACCGAGGGCAGGAACCTGTCCAGCGGGAACATGCCGCGTTCGAGCGGCACGATCCAGCCCGCGTCGGCGAACTCCGCGGTCCAGACCACGTCGAGGCCGAGCACGTCATAGCGGTCGCTTTTGGCCTGCAGGTTGGCGACCATCTGCGCACGCTGCTCGTCGGCCGCCTCGGGGAGCTGAAGCAGGGTTGCCCGCTCCGCCGGGTGCGCCTGGTTCCACCGGTCGATCAGCGGTTGCAGGTAACCGGTCGTGTCGCGCCCGATCACGACGGTGAACGGGCCGCTGCCGCCGGATCGCTCGGTGTCCTGCGCGACCGCTCCCGAGCATCCCGTCACCAGGAGGACGGCGAGCGCTGCCAGAAGCCGGTTGCGCATGATCTTTCCTCCTCGTTTCCCGGCGGTTACATACGTGTTAGGTAGATGCATGCATGTTATGCACAGCGTTAATGTGGACGTCAACGGATAGTCCCGTAACGCTCAGGTAACGAGCATGTCGAGGAGGTGGGGGGTGAGGCTGTCGCTGCTGGCGCTCCTCGCGAAGGAACCTGCCCACGGATACGAGCTGAAACAGGCGCTTGAACAGATATTTGGCAGCGCCTACCCTCCGCCGAACATCGGGCAGATCTACGTCACGCTGGGCCGTCTCGAGAAGGACGGCCTGGTGCGCGCCGTGGACGTCGAGCAGTCGAACCGGCCGAACAAAAAGGTGTACTATCTGACCGCCGCGGGCCGGGAGGCCCTCGACGTGTGGGTCGACGAGCCGACCGAGGGCCCGAGGGTTCGTGACGAGTTTTTCATGAAACTCGTGCTGGCCCCGATGACCGGCATCGCCGATCGGATGGCGCTGATCAACCGCCAGCGGCGTCACTATCTGGGGCTCATGCGCGACCTCAACGAGCTGGCCGACCGCACGGATCGGGGAGACTATGTCGCGCTCCTGTTGATCGAGGGGGCCATGCTGCACCTGCAGGCCGACCTCGACTGGCTCGAACGCTGTCAGGAGGACCTTTCGTGAGCCTTCCCCCGGTCGTCAACACGGTCAACCTGGTCAAGATCTACCAGAACGGGGGCGTGCCGGTCCCCGCTGTGCGGGGGATAGACCTGCGGGTCGAGGCGGGGCAGTTCGTCGCGATCACCGGCCCCTCCGGGTCGGGCAAGTCGACCCTGGTGCACATGCTCGGCGGCCTCGACGCCAGGACCAGCGGCGAGATCTGGCTGGACGGCAAGCGGGCGGACACACTGAGCGAGAGCGCGTGGGCGCTGCTCCGGCGGCAAAAGATCGGCTTCGTCTTCCAGTTCTTCAACCTGGTCGCCAACATGACCGTGGCCGACAACGTCGAGCTGCCCGCGCTGCTGGCCGGGGCCTCCGCCCGCGAGGCCCGCGAGCGCAGGGAGCACCTCCTCGGCGAGCTCGGCCTGACCGACCGCGCCGACGCCTCGCCCGCCCAGCTCGCGGGCGGCGAGCAGCAGCGGGTCGCGCTGGCCCGCGCGCTTGCCAACAAGCCCAGCCTGCTGCTCGCCGACGAGCCGACCGGCAACCTCGACAGCCGCAACACCCGTGACGTCCTGCGCCTGCTCGGTGAGGTCCACCGCGAAGGGCAGAGCATCATCCTGGTCACCCACGACGCCAGGGTGGCCAGCCTGGCCGATCGGGTGGTCTCCCTGCTCGACGGTGAGATCGTCGACGACGGCGTCATCGGAACCGGCCGCCGCCGCCCCAGGGGAACCGCGGGCGACGTCGTCGAGCTGAGGGGATAGCCGCGGTGCCCGAAGCCCTCCTGGACTTCTCCTGGCCCCCTCCTGGCCCGCTCCCGGGCCCGGACCCGAGCAGAGGAAACACGACGTGAGCACCCTGCGGGCCTCGGTCAGATGGGTGAGGGCCGACCTCAGGGCGCGGCGTGGACAGGCGCTGCTGACCGTGCTCGCGGTCGCGGGGATCGTCACCGCCCTGATCACCTCGGCGACGCTGCTCGAAGACGGGACCAACCCGTGGCGAGGGCTGTTCATCGAGTCCAAGGGCGCGCACGTCTGGCTCCACACCAGGGACGCCCCGGACGTGGCCGCGCTGTCGAGGCTGCAGGGCGTGGTCCGGGTCGCGGGGCCGTACCGCGCCGCGCCGGTGATGCTCACGATGGACGGCAGGAGGTCACCGGTCGCGCTGCGGGGCATGCAGGCGCGGCTGCCCGCCGTGGCCGTGCCGCTGGTCCGCCAGGGGCGGTGGCTGCGCTCGGGCGACGCCGACGGGGTCGTCGTCGAGCGGTCCTTCGCCGAGGCGCTCGACCTGCGGGTCGGCGGCCCGTTCACCGTCACCGCGCTCAACGGCGCCGTGCACCCGCTGATCGTCGTCGGCCTGGCGGACACGGCCGACCAGGGCTTCTACCCGGAGTCGACGCCCGGTCTCGCCTGGACCCTCACCTCGACCCTCGCCGGCGTCGAGCCCGCGCTCGGCCGCAGCGAGTCGGTCACCGGGCTCAGGCTCGCGGACGGGGAGGACACCCTGCCGGTCGTGCACGGCGCGGTCACGATGCTGGGCGGGCAGATCCAGCGCATGTCGACCTGGCGCGAGGTCCGCGCCTCCATGGAGCTGGACAACAGGCTGCTCGGCCTGCTGCTCGCGCTGTTCGGCGGCGCGGGCCTGGTCGCCGCCGCGCTGGCCATCGCGAACGCCGCGGGCGGCCGGGTGCTCAGCCAGACGCGTGACATCGCCACCCTCAAGTCCCTCGGCTACACCAGGGGCCAGATCTTCGGTCTGCTCATGGCCGAGCACGGGGCCCTGGGCCTGCTCGGCATCGTCATCGGGCTCGTCTGCGGCCAGTTCGCCGCCTCGTTCGCGCTCGAGGGCATGCCGATCCTGCCGCTCTCCCCGGTCCCGCTGCTCGCGATCACCGCGGGCACCGCCGCGGTCGTCCTCGTCGCGGTCGCCCTGCCCGCCTGGCGTGGCGGGCGCACCGCGCCGATCCCCTCCGCCCCCGCCGCGCCGCTGACAGGCCACCTGTCACGGCTGGCCAGGCTGGCCCTCCTCGTACGGCTGCCGCCCGCCCTCGTGCTCGGCACCCGCGACGCCTTCACCAGACGTGTCCCCGCGTTCCTGAGCATCTTCGGCCTCGCCGTCCCGATGATGATGATCACGATCGGTCTCGGCTGCTGGGCCACCCTCGACGACTTCCTGCGCCATCCCGAGCAGGTCGGCCAGGCGGCCGCGCTCACGGTCCGCTCGGACAAGCTGCCCGCAGAGGACGTCGCGCGCGCCGCCAGGGCCGACCCCGGGGTCGCGGCCGTCTACCCGGGCAGCGAGGTTTCCGCCCTTGAGCCGGAGCAGACCAGGAGCGTGCTCGTGCGCGCCCTGGGCACCTCTGCGGAGCCGTACCCCTTCTCCGTGGTCGAGGGGCGGATGTTCGCCGACCGCGGTGAGGCCGTGGCGGGGCAGGGGCTGCTCGACCTGATGGGGGTGCGGATCGGCGACCGGGTCAGGATGACGGTCGGTGGCACGCCGCTGATCGTGCACATCGTCGGCCGGGTGGTCGAGCCTGAGCAGGACGGCGAGGTGCTCTCCCTCGGGATGGACAGCCTCGCCGCGAAGGACGCCGTGCCGCCGCAGTTCTACAGCCTGGTGCTCAAGCGGGGCGTCGACCCCGCGACGGTCAGGGCGCGACTGCTCGCCGCCTCCGGTGAGGCGCTTGAGGTGCAGCGGGTGGTCAACCCGGCGGAGCGGCTCTCCGTCATCCGCGGGGTGATCGTGGCGTTGATCGTGGTGCTCTCGCTGCTCGGCCTGGCCAACCTGCTGACCGCGAGCGCACTCGGCCTGCGCGACCACGCACTGGACCTGGCGGTGCTCAAGGCCATGGGCCTCACCCCGAGGCAGGTGGCCGCGACCCTGGTCACCGGAACCGGGCTGCTCGTCGTGCTGGGCGTGGTCGCGGGCACCGCCGCGGGGGCCTCGCTTGTCGGCGGCCTGATCGACCTTGAGGGTCACAGCAGCGGCGTCGGTGCGGGCATCGGCCGTACACCCTCGTTCCTGACCCTGACCCTCGCCGTGCTCGCGGCGATCGGGGCGGCACTGCTGGTTGCCCTGATCCCGGCGAGGAAGGCCGCCCGCGCCCGGGTCCCGGTGACGGCGAGATAGCCGGCGCGGTGCCCCGGCGTTTCGCCGGGGCCGCCCGAGCACGTGGCGACGGGCGGTGACGACGGCACGTGGCGGCGGGCGTGACGGCAGAGACGGCAGAGACGGAAAAGGTGTGGCACGGCAGGCCGTGCCACACCTTTTCCGAAAAAACCGTTAGTGGCGGGTCAGGGAGAACCAGTAGAAGCCGTGGCCCGGCAGGGTCAGCAGGTACGGCAGGCTGCCCACCTGGGGGAACGGCACGCCGCCCCGGGCCTCGACCGGCGTCATGCCCTCGAAGCGCCGCAGGTCGAGCTCGACCGGCTGCGGATACTTCGACAGGTTGTTGACGCACAGCATCAGGTCGTCGCCGTCCTCACGGATGTAGGACAGCACGGCGGGGTTGCTCGACCACAGCTCGTTGTAGACGCCGGTGCCGAAGACCGGGTGGTTGCGGCGGATCTCCAGCATTCTCTTGGTGAAGTGCAGCAGCGAGGCGGGGTTGTTCTGCTGCGCCTCCACGTTGACCGCCTGGAAGCCGTAGATCGGGTCCATGACGGCGGGCAGGTAGAGCCGTCCCGGGTCGGCCTGGGAGAAACCGGCGTTGCGGTCGGGACTCCACTGCATCGGGGTGCGGACCGCATCGCGGTCCTCAAGCCAGATGTTGTCGCCCATGCCGATCTCGTCGCCGTAGTACATGACCGGCGAGCCCGGCAGCGAAAGCAGCAGCGCGGTGAACAGCTCGATCTGGTCCCTGTGGTTCTCCAACAGCGGGGCGAGGCGACGCCGGATGCCCAGGTAGGCCCGCATACGCGGGTCCTTGGCGTACTCGGCGTGCATGTAGTCGCGTTCCTCTTCGGTGACCGTCTCCAAGGTCAGCTCGTCGTGGTTGCGAAGGAAGATGCCCCACTGCGCGCTGTCCGGGAGCTTGGGCGTCCTGGACATGATCTCGGAGATCGGCTCGCGGCTGCCGCGCCGTACGGCCATGAAGATGCGCGGCATGAGCGGGAAGTGGAAGGCCATGTGGCACTCGTCGCCACCGACGGACGGGTCGCCGAAGTACTCGACCACGTCCTCCGGCCAGCCGTTCGCCTCGGCCAGCAGCACCCGGTCGGGGAAGAGGCGGTCGACCTCGGCGCGGACCTTCTTCAGGTACGCGTGGGTCTCCGGCAGTCCGGAGCAGTCGGTGCCCTCACGCTCGAAGAGGTACGGCACCGCATCCAGGCGGAAGCCGTCGATGCCCAGGTCGAGCCAGAAGCGCAGCACCTCCAGCATGGCCTCCTGAACCGCGGGGTTGTCGTAGTTCAGGTCGGGCTGGTGGTGGAAGAAACGGTGCCAGTAGTACTGCTTGCGGACCGGGTCGTAGGTCCAGTTGGACTCCTCGGCGCCGATGAAGATGATCGGGGCGTCGGGGTAGCCGGTCGGTTCGTCGGCCCAGACGTAGAAGTCGCCGTACGGCCCGTCGGGGTCGTGGCGCGAGGCCTGGAACCACGGGTGCTTGTCACTGGTGTGGTTCATCACCAGGTCGGTGATGATGCGCAGGCCCCGCTCGTGCGCCGACTCGATGAGCTGGACGAAGTCCCCGAGATTACCGAAGTCCGGGAGGATCTTCATGTAGTCGGAGATGTCGTAGCCACCGTCGCGCAGCGGCGACTCGTAGAGGGGCAGCAGCCACAGGCAGTCCACACCGAGCCACTGGAGATAGTCCAGTTTCTCGATCAGACCACGCAGGTCTCCGGTGCCGTCACCGTTGGAGTCCTTGAACCCGCGGACCAGCACCTCGTAGAAGACCGCTCGCTTGTACCACTGCGGATCCGCCGAGACGAAGTCTTCGGGCACGGATTCCGGGCAGGGGGATGCATTCATCGTGTTCTCGCTCACAGTGAGAAAGGGCAGGACGAAGTCACCGGATTGTCCGGCTCATGATGTTTGATGACCGCGCTGGCGGGAGCCGTCATCCCCACGAGCTCCGTGCCCTCGGTGGACCGAATTCGTGGTTCGGTGCCATCCGTTGTGGCGCTTTCTTGGGCCGAAGACTACCAGCCACGTGAGTGCGCCGAAGCCCCCTCAAACGGGTATCCACCTCTGGGCGCCGTGGAATCCGCGCGAACATCGCGCCATCCGCTCGTAATCGCTCCGCTACGTTGCGTTCTTTTGTGGGAGTGCGCACTGCGCGCTGCGGTGACCTCACCGTACGTCCCACTCGGCGCGCTCTGGTGCCCGGGGTGGGTGCATGCCCGTGTGCGCCGGGATTTCCGGGAGCGGAATCCCGGTGGCGCGCACGCGCGCGCGACTCCGTTTCCCTCCGAGGTGGCTCCGTGAGGGGATTCGGTCGCTCACTGACGGTCATGTAAAGGTAGGACGATCCTCCGGGGGAACCCGTCATCAAAAGCCCTGAAGTTTTACCTTAGAAAGGCAAAAGTTCGTAAAATCCCCTTAAGGGAGATCGTTTTCCTGGGTGCGGAACGAAAGGCGGCCTTGCCGGGTCCCGCGCCGCGCGGGACCGGCCCCCCGGGGCGAGGGCCGGGCTCAGAACCGGGCTCAGGACCAGGGCGGGGCGAGCTCGGGCAGCCGGGTCTCGTAGTCGCCGAGCCAGGCCCCGAACAGCACCAGGCTTCGCACCCAGAACCGGTCGTTCCACCCGTTGAACCGGGCCAGGCCGTCGGGCCCTTCCGCCACCACGGCGTGCAGCGGCTCGGACAGCAGCGAGGGAACCAGGTCCGCGACCCGGGTCAGCATCCGGTGACCGTACTCCCTGGCCGGCGCGGCGGCCGAGCGCAGCGGGACCCGCTGCAGCGGCTGCTTGACCACGTTGGTCGAGGGCAGGGCGGCGACGCGCGGGTTGGCCGCGTGCAGCAGCTCCCGGTAGAAGCGGCCCTGCGCCTTGCGGGCCACGCCGACGGAGAGCGCGGCGTCGAAGAAGGCCGGGTGCATGAACGGCGCCGCGAACGAGACCTCGGGGCCGACCAGGTTGACCGGGGAGCGGGCGATACCCCGCGCCGTCCTGGTGTGCAGGACCGACAATGGAAGCTCGGCCCGGTGGCCGTTCAGCATCGAGGTCGCCTGGGCGAACGCCGCGCCGACCGACGAGGTGATCCAGTCCGAGGCGTCCTCGGACAGGAACGGCACGGACGGGGTGCCGAGTGCCAGCGAACCGAGCAGCGCGGCCTTGCGTTCGGCCTGCGAGGAAGCCTCAAGGGCGGCCCCGCTGACCATGAAGTTCTTCAGCAGCGGGCCTCCCGCGAGCCCGTCGACCAGGGTGCGGCCCGCCCGGTGCACCTCGCGGGCGAAGGGGGTGTACCAGGCGTGGTGCGGGGTGAGGAACTCAAGGCGCCGCGCGACGGCGAGCGCGTCCTCGGGGTAGGCGGCGGCGTCCTGCGCGATCACGCGGTGTGGCACGCCCAGCTCGCGGGTGATCGCGCGGGCGAAGGCGATGTCGGTGTCGGTGCCGTCGTCGGGACTGGTCGTCCACGACTCGACATCGGCGCCCCTGGCCGTCGCGACCGAGCACAGCAGCCGCGAGTCGTAGCCGCCGCTGACGGGCACCAGCAGGGGCCGCCCGTCGAACTCCTTGTAGACGTCGTGCAGGATCTCCAGGATCTCCCCGGCCGTGTGCCCCGCGTCGAACGGCTCCTCGCGCAGCCACCTGGGCAGCGTCCGCCGGGTCGAGATCCTCCCCGACGCCCGCTCGAAGACCAGTGCGCTCGCCCCCGCCAGCCGCTTGACCTGGGAGTACGGGGTGTCGTCCCGGAGTGGGAAGGTGAGCTGGATGATCGAGGCCCAGGCGTCCCAGTTGACCTCGTACGGCGTGCGCGCCAGAGAGAGCAGCGGTTCGAGCAGGGAGGAGAAGTAGACCGCCTCCCCACGGAACAGGTAATAGACGTCGACGAGGCCGAGCCCGCCCGCGTGCAGGGTGACCCGGTCGCCGTCGTCCATCAGGCCGGGCGTCTCGAACTCCTCGGCCACGCTGATCCACGACCCGGCCCCGACCGGCCTGCGCTCCCCCCAGGCGAACGCCCAGGTCCGCTCGTCCCGCCGGTACGGCGCCAGCGGCGAGGAGCTGAACAGCGCCGCCTCCGGCGCCCTCAGCGCAGGCCTCACCCGCGGCCCCGCGGCCCGCAGCGTCTCCAGGGCGACCTCGTCGAGGTGGCCGATGCCGCCGCAGACGTACGGCCTCACATTGAACGTCGGCCACTGCACCGTGCTGACTCCTCCGTGTCGCGATTGACCAAAGGGTATCCTTTGCCCGGCTCAGAAATCGGAGGACGGCGTGGCGGACGGGCAATTGGAAAGCACGCGACTGGCGTTGCGGGAGGCCATGGCCCAGGGAGAGCGGGCCGCCGAACTGGCCAGGCTGCTCACCGCGGCCGAGGCGAGGATCGCCGAGGCGGAGAGCGCCACAGCCGAGCTGCAGGGGCTCCAGGAGCGTCTGAGCGAGGCCGAGGAGCGTCTCCAGGCCGCGCAGGCGGCGGAGGAGAAGCTCCGCAGGGACCTGGCCGAGCAGCGCTACCAGGCCGAGGTGGCGAAGTGGAAGCTGTCCTCGGTGCAGGTGGCCCGCTGGTCCAGGCTCGGTGACGCCATCAGGACCGGCAAGAGCAACCCGGTACGGCTGGCCCGTGGCCTGCGCGGAGCCGCCAAGCCCGCCAAGCGCCCGGCGGCGCCGAAACGCCAGCCGATTCCGCAGCGGGCGGCGGGCAAGTCGGTTCCCGGCGCGGCCTTCCAGGCGACCACGTCGACCAGGACGGTCGGCGGCAGGTCCGTCAAGCTCAAGCCTTTCCGCGTGCCGACGGGCCCGAACACCCGCCCGCACCTGACCGTCGCCGTCGTGGCCGAGCCGCACGCCGAGGCGCTGCTGCGCTACGAGTGGCGGCAGACCACCGGGTTCACACCCAAGGACTTCGCCAGGGTGCTGGCGGCCGAGGTCCCGCACCTGCTGCTGGTCGAGTCGGTCACCACGGGCCCGTGGGCCGAGGAGCTGGCCGAGCCGGGCGAGGGCCTGCGCGCGCTGCTCGCCTGGTGCGCCGAGCGGGGCATCCGCACCGTCTTCTGGCACACCGGAGGCGAGGCCGACAGGTTCGCCCCCGCCGCCTCGCTGTTCGAGCACGTCGTCACCGCGCTGCCCAAGTCCGTGAGCGCGTGGGGAGCGGCCCTGGCCTCACGCGACCCCGAGCCGGGACGCCGCTCGCCCTCGTTCGGCCTGCTGCCCTTCGCCGTACAGCCCCGCGTGCACAACCCGCTGCCGCTGGCCGGAGACCGGTTCGACCGGGTGCTCGGCCTGGACGAGCTGCTGCCCGGTCACCTGTCGTATCCCGACGTGCTCACCTCCTACCGGTGGCCGAAGGCCGTCGACTGCCCGCCGGGTACCGAGGCGTGGCGGATGGCCGAGCTGGCCGCCTGCGGCACGCCGATCGTGGCGTCGCGCTCCGCCGAGTCGGCGCGGCCCGCCGAGCCCCTCCCGCTGGGGGAGACGCCCGACACCGGCGCGGACGCCCGCAGGGCCCACGCGGCGCTCCGCCAGGCCTATGTGTCGGGCACGATGAGCCAGAAGGTGGACGACCTGCTCGACGTGGTCGGCCTGCCCAGCGCCCGCGCCACCCTGAACATCTCGGTGATCATGATCGACAGGGGTGACCTCGACCACACCCTCGCCCAGGTCGCGCCGCAGAAGGGCGTCGTTCAGCTCGTGCTGCTCTCCGAGGCGGAGGACGCCCTGAAGCGGGCCCGCGAGGTGATGCCCAGCGGGGTCGAGGTGGTGGTCCGCCCCGCGGATCCCGAGCTGACCACGGGCACCATGCTGAACCGCGCCCTCGACCTGTGCCAGGGCGACCTGGTCGCGGTCATGGACGCCCAGGACCTGTACGGCGAGCACTACCTGGCCGACCTGGCTCGCGCCTTCCTGTTCACCACCGCCGACATCGTCGGCAAGGCGGCCTACTACGCCCACCTGCGCGACGTCGCCGCGACGGTGCTGCGCCAGCCGTCCGCCGAGTACTCCTACCTGCCCGAGGTCGCGGGAGCCACCCTGCTGGCCCGCCGCGCCGTCCTGCGCAGCATCGGGTTCGCCGACGTCTCCGAGGGCTGGGATCAGGTGCTGATGCGCCAGTGCCGTACCGACGGGGTCAAGGTCTTCTCCGCCGACCGCTTCGGCTACGTCCGCCTGCGCGACCGTGACCGCTGGCTCCTGGGCTCTGCCCAGCTCGTCACCTACGGCCCCCCGGAACCCCACGCCCTGGCCTGAGTGCCTGAGCCGTACAGGGCCCGGCCGGGTTCCGTCCCGGGTCAGCGGGGGCGGGGCTCACCGTCGCGGTCGGCCGCCGCGGTCATGGACAGCAGTGTCATGGCGTCGTGGTCGGGGGTGCCGGGCGAGGCCTGGTAGATCGTCAGCCGGCGGCCGTCGGAGAAGCGCAGCACCTCGTACTCCAGGGTGAGAGAGCCAACCGCCGGGCGGCGGATGCCCATCCGCCCATACATGACCAGTTCCTGCGAGAAGTCTTTCACATGCGTTACTCTCAGGAATGATTCGCCACTCTGGGTAATTGGCCTATGTGAGGGCCTGGTGCGTGCGCTGTACGGCTTTGAGATCGAGCATGAGGTCCGTGAGTGGCTCGACAGTCTGAGCGACGGCGACTTCAAGCGGGTTGACGAGGTGGCGGGGTTCCTGGCGGAGAAAGGGGCCGAACTGGGAGGTCCGTGGGCAGATCACTTGGAAGGAGGAGTTTGGGAGTTGCGGGTTCGGCTCCGTGACATTGCGGCTCGGCTCACGTATTGGTGTACTCCGGATAGGACAATCGTGTTGCTCACGGTTTTCCGCAAGACCAAGCAGCATGATCAACGGCAGATCGACAGAGCGGTTCGAGCGCAGAAGATCTGTGAACGCGACCATCGGGGGCCAGTGGCCGAGATCTACGAGAGGAAGGTGTGATGGCCGGTTATCACACCCGTTGGGTGCGGCCTGAGCCTCAGGCTGAGGATCCCGAGCGGATCATGATCCGGGAGGCGCTTGCCTTCGGTAAGGCTCTGTACGACCGCCGTAACGCACTTGGGCTGACTGTCGCGGAGCTGGCCGAGCGCGCGGATATGGCCGAGGACGACATCGAGTGCATCGAAGAAGGGGGTGTCGCGCCGACGATCGCTCTGCTACGGCATCTCGCCGCGGCCTTGAACGCCGATGTTCGTCTCACCGCGGGGCATGACCTGGGCTCGGTGTGGTTCGAACCGCACGCGGCCTGATCCCTGGACACCGATTGCCCGGCCTGCGGCGGCCTGTCAGCACCGGGCGGCCTTGCGGGTGTCGGCGTTTCATCGGCGGTGCGCGAGGGGGCTGGAGATGGACTCCGTCATCGTGGGCGTCATCGGGACACTGCTGGGTGTCCTGATCGGTGGCTTCCTCCAGCAGGCCCAGGCGTCGCGTACGCGAAGGTGGCAGCAGGCCGACGCGCTCTCCACCGCGAAGCGGAGGGTCTACACCGAGTTTCTGCGGGCCATCAGTGCGAGCTACGCCCAGGCGTTGTCCGGCCAGAGGACCCGCTCGGAGGACGCCAACCTCCTCGCGGCCACAGCCGAGATCGAAATCCTCTCGGGCGGGGAGGTGGCCGAACCGGCCCGGGATCTCGCCGACACGGTGATGAGGGTGCACGCTCGGATAGCCGACGGTGCCGGGGTGGCCGAGTCGGCGGTGGAAGACGTCGACCGGCAACGGCACCGGGTCATAGACCTGTTCAAAGCCGACCTCGGAATCAAGGCCCGTCCCTAGCCGTACTGCCCGGGCGGGTTCGAGCGACCGGTGGCCGGGAGGAAAACCGGTGTGCGCGAAAGTGGCCCGGCTGGGTATCGTGCCTGTCATGTCGAGCCCAGAGGCATCCAGGGTGGGGGCTTTCGGTCACCCGTCAGCCCCCTGAACCACCGAACAGTCCTGTCCCGCCGCACAGCGGTGGCAGACGACAGGAGCAACCAGGCCGCTGACCGCGGTGACGAGACGTCTCATCCGATCTCTCATCACCTCGGGATTTCTCGATGCCTCTATCTCTCTATCTGCTCGCCGTGGCCCTCTTCGCCATGAGTACCTCGGAATTCATGCTCGCCGGTCTGCTGCCGGGCATCGCCGCCGATCTCGGCGTTCCCGTCGCGACGGCGGGACTGCTCACCCCGGCCTTCGCCGTCGGAATGGTGGCGGGCGCCCCGCTCATGGCGGGACTCGCGCGCCGGTGGCCACGGCGGTCCAGCCTGCTGGGCTTCCTCGGCCTGTTCCTGGCCGCACACGTCCTGGGCGCCTGCACCGGCGACTTCACGATCCTGCTAACCACCCGGGTCATCGCGGCGCTCGCCAACGCCGGATTCCTGGCGGTCGCGCTCACCGTGGCCGTCGAACTGGTCCCCCCCGACCGGAAGGGCCGGGCCCTGGCCGTCCTGCTGGCGGGCACCACGATCGCCACCGTCGCGGGGGTCCCCGGTGGGGCCCTGCTCGGGACACTGCTCGACTGGCGTGCCACCTTCTGGGGGATGGCGCTGCTGTGCCTGCCCTCGGCGCTCGGCGTGGCGCTCGGCGTTCCCGTCGGCACGGGACGACCGGACGGGGCGGCGGGCCCGGACCTGCGCCGGGAACTCGCCGAGCTACGGCGTCCGCGACTGCTCCTGGTCCTGCTGCTGGGCGCACTGGTCAACGCCGCGACGTTCGGCACCTTCACCTTCATTGCTCCGATCGTCACCGACGTCGCCGGGCTGGACCCGTTGTGGGTCTCCGTCGTGCTGGTGCTGTTCGGTCTGGGATCCTTCGTCGGCGTCACCGTCGCCGGGCGGTTGTCCGACCGGCGGCCCGGTGTCGTCGTCGCGGTCGGCGGGCCGCTGCTGCTCGGCGGCTGGGCCGCCCTCGGCCTCGTCGCGTCCACCCCGATCGCCCTGTTGGTCCTCGCGTTCACCCAGGGGGCGCTCTCCTTCGGCGTCGGGAGCACGTTGATCGCACGCGCGCTGTACGAGGGCGCGGGAGCGCCGACCATGGGGGGCTCCTACGCCACCGCCGCCCTCAACGTCGGCGCCACGGCCGGTCCCCTCATCGCCGCCGCCACGTTGAACACCCGGTCGGCCGAACTGGGGCCGGTCTGGGGTAGCGGCGCCCTGGTCGCTGTCGCGCTTCTCCTCGCTCTGCCCTTCCGCAGGGTTCTCGGACCCGGCGATCCCGGGAGTGGTGCCACCGGAATGCGGCAGAAACGGGCCGCGGGCTGAGGCGGTCGCCGGTCAGCGTCGGCCGCGGCGATGTTCGCGGCTGTCGCGGAGTCGCGCGTAGCGCGTTTCCGCGCCGAGGCGGATCATCATCATCCGTACGGTGGGCTCCCGGCGGCCGGTCGCCGGGAGTGTTCATTCCGGCGTATGTTCCAGCAGGCGCTGGGCCAGGCGCCGGACGGCGGTGCGCAGTTCCTGCGGTGACAAGATCGTGAACGGGAAGCCGAGCCCGGCGAGCATGGCGGCCATACCGTCCAGGGACTCGGCACGCGTCCGCAGGAGGACTCCGTCCGGTGTGTCGCTGAGTGTGGCCACCGACGGCGGGATGCGGCGGGCCGCCTCGGCCAGGGGAACGTGCAGAACGACCTCGACAACGTGCGCGTACGGTACCTGGGCCAGCGAGGCGGTGACCTGCCGCACCGGGTCGGACTCCTCGGGGATCTCATAGGAAGCCGTCCCCGGGACGACGGAGGAGATTCGGTCGACGCGGAAGGTGCGGATCTCGCCGGACCGGTGGTCGTGGCCGGTCACGTACCAGCGGCCGGAGTGGAAGACCAGGCCGTGGCCGTCCAGTTCGCGTTCGGTCTGGGAGCCGCTCCAGGAGCGGTGGCGCAGGGTGACCCGGCGGCGGTCGCGGATCGCGGCGGCCAGGGTCAGCACGGCCCGGCTCGCGGGCGTTGGCGCCGCACGTTCGGCGAGAGTGAAGTCCAAGGTCTCCTCCAGTGCGCCGACCTGTTCTCGCAGTGTGGCCGGCAGCACCCGCCGGATCTTGGCCAGGGCGGCTTCGGTCGCCTCGGCGGCAAGGCCCAGGCGGCGTCCGGCGAGCAGGCCGAGAACCACGGCGGTGGCCTCGTCGTCGGTGAGCATCAGCGGCGGCAGCTTGTAGCCGGGCATCAGCTGGTAGCCGCCGTAGCGGCCGCGCTCGGCGGCGACCGGGATACCCAGTTCGGCGAGCCGGGCGGCGTAACGCCGGACGGTCCGCTCGTCCACCCCGAGCCTCCGCGCCAGGTCGCGGCCGCCCAGCCCGTGGTGCGCCTGGAGCAGTTCGAGCATCGCCAGCATCCGGGTCGCCGGATATGACACAGGTCACCCACTTAATCCGGGCGGATTCTGTCCGCTATTGGCTTTAGCGTAGCGACATCGGCTCACTGGAAGGACTATGAGATGGCGAACTACGTGCTGGTTCCCGGCTTCTGGCTCGGCGCCTGGGCTTGGGACCAGGTGGCGCAGAAGCTGCGCGCCGCCGGACACCAGGTGCGGGCGGTCACTCTGACGGGGCTGGCGGAGAGGGCCGGGGAGCTGTCGCCGGAGGTCGGCGTGGAGACCCATGTCGCCGACATCCTCGCGGCGATGGACGGATTGGAGGAGGTTGTCCTGGTCGGGCACAGCGGGGCGAATGTCCCGGTGACCGCGGTCGCCGACCGGCATCCCGAGCGGCTCAGCCGGATCGTCTACGTCGACACCGCGCCGCTGCCGTCCGGTGTGGCGGTGATCGACTTCAATGACGAGGACACCCAGAAGGCCTGGCGCGCTCAGGTCGGGGACGGTTGTGCGCTCGACATGCCCTTCTTCGAGCAGGGGGAGGGGCAGTTCGCGGGACTGACCGAGGAGCATTGGGCGCAGATTCGCACGAAGGCGACGCCACAGCCGTGGGGCGCGGTCATCCAGTCGATTCAGCGGCCACAGCAGATCCCGGCGACACCGAAGACCATGGTCGCCTCGACGATGCCGGTGGCGGTGATCCGCGAGCTGATCGCTTCGGGGAACCCGGCGTTCGCCCCGCTCGGCACACCCGAATGGACCTTTGCCGAGCTGCCGACCGGCCACTGGCCGATGTTCTCGCGACCGGCGGATCTCGCCGCGTTGCTCTGACGACCCGTTGCCGAGCGCCAGATCCACGCTGACCGGATACGCCGCAGCCAGTGTGAGCGCTTTGTCTTGGACGTGATCGTCGCTCCTTGATGGAAACACGTGATGATGTCGAGCCTGAGATACCAAAGTCATCAGGGTGATCCAGCGGGGAATCGTGAGCGCTTTCGATCGCAGGGAATTACTGGACTGGCTGGCCGAGGGCGCCTTCGGCACGGTGGCGGCGTCCGCTGGCCGGGCAGCCTTCCCGCCGCTGCACGTGGTGCACGGGGTTACCGGGATTCATGAGATGGCAGGCACGCCGGAAGCTCACGGCGTACGGCGGCGGATCGAGCGCGGCCTGCTGCTCGATCCGCGCATGGTGCGCTCCCCGAGGGGGCGGCGAGCTCGGCCAGGAGCAACTCCTGGACGGGGTGAGCGGGGGCGTCCACCCGGCGTAGGCGGCGATCTACTGCGGGCCCAGATCGGCCGCCGCGTGCAAAACAGTCGCCCGTATCCTCTGTGACGCCGCTACGGCGTGAAAATGGGTGACTTTCCCGTCGTACTTCGCGACTCCACAGTTGCTTCGTGATTGTCACGCTCCTTCCGGAAACACCCCGTCAGTAAGCAAACTCTTCACGCAAGAACGTCAGAGCTTGTTCGCAATGTGCGACGACGGTGCTGCGCTGGCCGGACTGAATCCAGGCGACAACCGCCACGCGGATCGTCCCGGTGACGGCGTGGGTGATGACACGCGCGCGGAGCTCGGCCTCGGGAGTCCGAGGCGCTCCGGTCAGCAGGACTTCGACAACGTGCTCCTGGTCGCGCCACACCAACTGGTGCATACGAGCTTGAAGTGCCGGTGTGGCGTCGAGCAGGTGATATGCGCCGCGTGCGCGTTCGGGGCGGCGGGCAGCCAGTGCAGTGATCATCGACCGCGCCACGAGGTCCACGTCTGTTTCGTGAGGGCGGCGCTCGGCGAGGGCCGCCCGCATCGCGGTCTCCACCTCAGGGTCGACCACGAGAACGTCTTCTTTGGCGGGAAAGTAGCGGTAGAAGGTCCGCGGCGATACGTCGGCCGCCGCTGCGATCTCCTCCACCGATACGGCGTCGTACCCCTTCTCCTCGAACAGCTGCAGGGCCGCGTCGATGATCGCGTTTTGAGTACGCCGTTTTCGGCGCTCTCGCAGGTTGGACTCGGCATCACGGGCTGTCACGGTCGAGACCATAGCGCAGCCCGACAGATCTGCCAAATGGCAGGGTTGCCATAATGGCACATCTGTCACTAATGTCTGCATGCGGCGATCGCCCGCACACGACCAAGCAGGAGGAAGACAGCTATGAGCCTCGAAGACGTCATAAATCACTACTGGGAGGCATACAACAGCCACGATGTGGATGCCGTTCTCGCGTTCATGTCGGACGACGTGATCATCCAGTTCCCCACTACCCCAGAGCCGATCCAGGGCAAGGAGAATATCCGGCCAGTGTGGTCGATGCTCTTCGGCAAGGTCACCCCTGACATCCACGATGAGGTGGTCAGGACCATGGTCGAGGGCGAAACGGTCGCATGCGAGTTCGTCGAGACCGGCACCCTCACTGTCCCGCCGGCGTTGGCCGGCGCCCCTGTCACCGGCCCAACGCGTGGTCGACCGTACAGGCTGGACATGGCCGCGTTCTTCTCCTTCAACCGTGAAGGCCTGATCACGCGGGTGCGCTCATATTGGGACACCGGGGCATTCGCCGAGCAGATCGGCATCGACGTCGCCGTTATTCGCTCCATGCAGTCTCGCGCTCGAACGCTTGCGTGAGAGGCGGAGGCCAGGTCTCCGGAGCGAACCGGAACGCCGCCGCTGGGAATCATCCGTGGACCATTGCACACACCTGGTGCTGTGACCGGAAATGATCGCCGGGTTGGCGCATAGGACGCCAGTGCCAGTGGCTCCGCGCCCGGCAAGGCTCAGGTGAGCCGGTACCCCACGCCGGGTGTCGTCGTGATGACCGGTGGTTCGCCGAGCTTGCGGCGTAGCCGCCCGATCGTCACGGTGACCGTGTTGGTGAACGGGTCCGCGTTCTCGTCCCAGACCCGCTCCAGCAGGGCCTCCGCGCTGAGGAAGCCGGGACTCGCCCGCATCAGCGCCTGCAGCAGGGCGAATTCCTTGACGGAGAGGTTCAGCTGACGGCCGTCGCGCACCACGGTCCGGCGTACCGGGTCCAGCTCGATCCCGGCGGCGCGTAAGGTCCGCGGGTGCGCGTTCGGCCGGCGGCGGGCCAGGGCTTGGATACGCAGGACCAGCTCAGGGAAGTGGAACGGCTTGGCGAGATAGTCGTCCGCTCCGAGGGTCAGGCCGCTGACGCGGTCGTCGGGTGTCCCGGCCGCGGTCAGCATCAGCACCATCGGGCGGTCCGGCCGTTCGGTGATCATCTGGCACAGCGTGTCGCCGTGCAGGCCGGGCAGATCGCGGTCCAGGACCACCACGTCGTACGACGTGAGGTCGAGCTTGGCGGCGGCGGACAGCCCGTCGTGCGTGAGGTCGACGGCCATCCCCTGATCGCGCAGGCCCTCGGCGACGACCTCGGCGAGCGGCCGCGCGTCTTCGACGACCAGGATTCTCATGCCCGCGCCTCAGCCGGGACCGGGACGGACGGCAGCGTGATCGAGACCCGCAGGCCGCCCTGCGCCCTGGCGAGCAGTTCGAGCCGCCCGCCGTGAGCCGCCGCGATCGCCGCCACGATGGACAGCCCGAGGCCGGAGCCGTTCTCCGACCCGATGCGATCCGCGCCGAGCCGTTCGAAGGGCCGCGCGAGCCGGTCCACGTCCCGCTGGTCGAGGACGCGTCCGCCGGTCCGCACGACGAGCCGGACCTCGGTGTCCTCCAGGGAGGTCTCGACCTGGATCCAGCCGTCCTCCTCGTTGTGCGCCACGGCGTTGTCGACCACGTTCTCCACCATCCGGGAAAGCAGGGCGGCGTCGCCCCGGGCGCGCACGCCTGCCCGCAGGTCCTCGGTCACGCTCAGCCGCTTCGCCGCGATCTCGGTGCCGTGGCCGGTCAACGCCCGCGCGACCAGGTCGTCCACATCGACGTCGGCGGCGTCGGCCGGCACACCGTGCTGTGCCCGGGCCAGCGTGAGGAAGCCGTCGAGCAGCTCGTCCACCCGGTCCAGCTGCGTACGCAGCCGGTCGCCGAGAGCGAGCGTCTGCCGGGTCACGCCGGGCTTGGCCACCGCGACGTCCACCGACGCCCGCATGGTCGCCAACGGGGTCCGCAGCTCGTGCGAGGCGTTGGCGACGAACCGGCGCTGGGCGGCGAACGACGTCTCCAGCCGCCCCAGCAGGCCATCGATGGTGTCGGCCAGATCCTTGACCTCGTCCGCCGGGCCGCTGACGCCCAGCCGCCGGTCCAGGCTGTCGGCGGAGATGCGCCGGGTCGCCGCGGTGATCGTCCGCAGCGGGCGCAGCACCCGACGGGCGAGCACCCGGCCGACCAGCACGGAGACGACCGCCATTACCGCCAGCGCGAGCAGGGAGCCGATCAGCAGCTGCCGGGAGTGCAGGGCGTTCACCTCGGTCAGCTGCTCCTGCAGGTGGCGAATGCGCTGGGACGCCTCGGCCACGCTGTCGCCGGTCGGCGCCTGCCGGTCGGCGGGGACGCTGACTCTCGCCTCACTGGCGAGCAGGAAGGTGAGAGCCAGCAGCCCGACCCCGGACAGGAGGAACACTCCGGCGTACAAGATCGTGAATCGGAGTCCCACGGTTCCGTTGCGCAGCCCGAACATGCCCTCAGCATGCCCGGCCGGACCTAACAACGGGGTGACAGGCCCGGTTCGGGTCGTGTTAGGCCCGCGCCCGTAGAACGGCGGCATGCTCACCCGAGAACTCCTCCACCGGGAATGGACGGCCTTCCGCCGCCCCGGCCGGTTGATCGCCCTGACGACGGCGGTCCTCACCGTGATCGCCGCCGGCCTCCTCTACGCCTTCGGCAATCAGGTGTCCTGCGACGGGCCCTGCCCGAGGGACCCGACCGCGGCGGACGGCTCGATCGTCGGCGACCAGTTCTGGTTGCTGCACCGTGAGCTTGGCCGGGAAGGCGCCATCACCGTACGGATGACCTCGATGACCGGCACGATCACCTACCCCCCGCCCGACCACGACCAGATCGTCTCCGGCCTGGTGCCCTGGGCGAAGGCCGGGGTCATCATCAAGGACGGTGTCCGGCAGGGCTCCTCCTACGCGGCGCTCATGATGACCGGCGGCCACGGCGTGCGAATGCAGCACGACTACCGGCACGACATCGCGGGAAGCGCGGGCGGCCTCTCCCCGCGATCCCCGCGCTGGCTGCGCCTGGCACGGTCCGGCGAAACCATCACCGGTTCCGAGTCGGCCGACGGCCTGCGCTGGCACACCGTCGGGACGGTGAAACTGACCGGTCTGCCAGAGACCGTGCAGGTCGGGCTGTTCGCCACGTCTCCCGGCGACCTCACGCTACGGAGGGTCGGGCTCGGCGGAGCGGTCGAGGAGAGCCGCTTCACGCAGGCCACAGGCGTCTTCGACCATGTCACCGTGGAGGGCGCGTCCGCCGCCGCGTGGCGCAGCGAGGCCGTCGGCGAGATGAACCACACCGACTGGGAGAAGTACCACAACGCCTCCGGCGCGGTCGAGAAGAACGGTGTCATCACCGTGAGCGGGAGCGGCGACATCGGCCCGAGCGGAAGCGAGGTCGCGATCACCGTCGAGAAGACGTTGCCCGGCCTGGTGATCATGCTGATCATCGTCGTCGTCCTGGCCGCCCGATTCGGCGCCAGGGCGCACCCGCCGGTGTCCCGCCAGGCTCTGACCGCCCGCGCCGTGGTGGTCGGCACCGCGACCTTCGTGACCGGGCTCGCCGCCGTCGGCGTGGTCCTGCCGGTCGGCGTCGCGATCCTGAGCGGTAACGGCGTCCCCGTGCAGCCGGTCTCCCCGCTGACCGGTGTCCGGGTCGTCGTCGGGATCGCGGCGGTGCTCGCGCTCTGCGCCGTCCTGTCGTACGGGCTCGGCGCCCTGCTGCGGCGCGGCTGGGCGGCGGTCCTCCTCGCCCTGACGCTCGTCGCCGTGCCCTACGCGGTGACCGCCTTCCCGCTCCTGCCCGACGCCGTGTCGCAGTGGCTGCTGCGGCTCACCCCGGCCGCGGGCTTCGCCGTCCAGCAGACGGCGGTCGAGTATCCACAGGTGGTCGCCCATTACGCGCCGTCCACCGGATACTTCCCGCTCCCCGGCTGGGCAGGCTTCGCCGTACTGTGCGCGTACACACTGACGGTCGTGTGGCAGGCCGCGAAGCGCCTTTGACGGGCCGGAGCAGGGCGGCTCCATATGGGCGGACGCGGCCGGTCCGCGAGCAGGGGCCGTACGGCATCGCTGCAGCGGCTGAAGATGAAGGGGCCGATGTCGGCCAGCTGCGCCGGGTGGGCCGCTTCCAGCCCACCCGTGGTGCACGCGCTTCGCTGAGGCTCCGGTGCCCACCCAATGAAGGATGCGACCTGGCGCCGAGACGGGGCGACAGGCTCAGATCAGATTCGTGCCGTCGTGAACCCGTACGAACGGGCCGTCCGCGCGAAGCGCGTCGAGCACCCGGATCCCTCGCGCCTCCGGCATCCGGTCGCGTACCTCGCCGATCGTCAGCCAGGCGGATTCCGCTGCCTCGTCGCTGGGACCCGGATCACCGCCGATCACATGGCAGCGGAACACCAGCGACACGACCCCCAGGACCATGTTCTTGTAGACACCGGTCAGGATTTCCGGCTTGACCAGCACACCGGTCTCCTCCAGCACCTCTCGCACCACGGCCTCCTCAGGAGTCTCGTCGAGCTCGACGATCCCTCCCGGAGGCACCCAACGTCCGTCGTCCCGTCGCTTGATCGCGAGCGCTCTGCCGTCCTCGTTGAACACCGCCGCCGTCACACTCACGGAGTGACGCGGAAAGTGCGGCATCAGGGGCCTCCTAGGAAGCGGTCCACTCGTAGGACAGGCGCCATTGCTGGCTTGGGAGGACGTTGGTGACAGTCTCGGCTGCCACATTGTTCGCTGCGTAGGCGATGCGAACGACTTCAAGAACGTGTTGTGCGTCCGTAAGGCGGAGGAACTCGGCTTCCTCCTCTGTCGGGTGGCGGGCCTCGATCTCTTCGACGAAGCGTTCGATCGGATACCCGCGGTCGCCAAGACGCCGGTAGAGGCCGCTCGGTCCAGTATCGGGAAGAGCGATCTCTTCACCTCCCGCGATCTCCAAAGGAATATAGGAGATGGCCAGTTGGACGGGACGTTCGCCTACGAACATGTGACGCCTGCGCCTCACGACCGGATCGTTTTCCGCTAGCCCAAGCCTTTCCGCAACCATCGCCGGGGCCGGGACGATATCCAATCCAACCAGCGGAGCGTGCGGTTTGAGCCCGACCTTCTGCACCTCCTCGGCGAAGCTGCTTCCCGATCCGTCGCTTCGTGGGATGCGTCGCACCCGTTTGACGGTGGGAATCTCTTGTACGAAAGCTCCGACTCCGTGCTCGACTCGCACGAGACCTTCGGCGCGGAGGAGAGCGATGGCTCGGTTGATCGAGGTTTGATTCAGCCCGTACTTGCGAGCGAGTTCGGGCTGGCTCGGCAGCAGAGTGCCTGCGGGATATTTTCCCAGCCTGATCTCTTTGCGAAGCTCATCTGCCACCTGACGGTAGCGGGCTCGCGGGGTCTCCACGATCACATCATGGCCTCTGCCTCGACTTATGACTTCTCCCCTACCCTACTTGTCCTGCTTGGGTGGCCTTCTCCGATGGGCTTGAGAGAACCCTCTAGCTTCTTATGACATATGTGTTAAGCTCTGGCCGTCGAGTTGAGCTGAGTGGAGTGTCGAAGGCTTCGTCGACAGGACGCCCAGGTCTTCTCTGAGAACTGAGCTCGTGTGCCACTTCGTGGCGGACCCGCCCAGCGCTTGCACCGTCTGGACGGGTCCTTGATCAGGAATGAGGTCCTGACCTAGTGAGAGATTCTAAAGCTGGCCCTCCGGAACCGGTGCCTCCCGGCTGGCGAGTGATCGTCAGTGATCAGGGAAGGCTATGGGCCTCGCGGGCGGCGCCCTTCACCGACGACCAGATCCAGGCCGGGGCCGAGCGCACCGTGGACGCCGACACCCTCGACGAGTTGCTCGCCGAGGTGGCCCGGCAGGAGGAGGCGGCGAGGCGGGTCGTCGGGCGGGTGGCCTCGTGATCGGGCAGCCGCGAAACCCCGGGCGGCACCGCGCCGGACAGGAACGCATCCCGGTCTACCAGCGCCTCTGGGACGGCCCCGCGCGTGCCGAGGCCGAACGCCTGGAACGTTCCCATCCCGGTTGGGCTGTGCTGTACGGCGTGGGCAGCAGGCACTTCTACGCCTTCGCCGCCTGGCCCGCTCCCGAACCCCTGATTCTCCGCGACTCCACCCCCGAGGGACTGGAGAAGCGGATGTGTGAGGAACAGGCCGTCCATGCCTCCGCCGACCTGTTCCCCGCAGTCCTGGATCGTCAGAGACAGGCCGTCGTGCCCGCTCCGCGCGAGCCGGTCACCCTCTGACGATCCCCAAGCCGGTACGGCGGCGCCCTTCCCCGGCGTGCGTCGCCGTACCACCCAACGTGCGGCCCGGGAGGAGGGGTCTGGGCCGCACACCGATCAGACGAAAACCCGGAGAACGCCCGGCCGGATTGAGCGCGGGACGTCTGCGCGGCCGCATCCCGTGAGGGCGCGGGGTCACGCGGTGACCGGCGCGGGGCGTGCCGTCGCGGGCGTTCGCACGCCGACCACGAGCAGATACCCGACCATCCAGAGTTCGGCCACGGCGGCCGGCATGGTGAGGATCGTGGAGAGGGTCTCCCCGAGGCTTGGCAGGAGGAATCTCGTCAGGGTGTCGATCAGGTAGCCGAAGCACGCGACCATCAGCACGACGCCCAGGGCACGGGGGAACATGCCCGAGGTGTAGGCGAGGTACCCCATCGGCAGCAGCCACAGGCCGAACATGATCCCGCCGATCACGTACCCGTACCAGTGCATGTCCACCAGGAGCAGGACCAGGGCGTCAGACCCGGCGGTGGCGTAGGAGGGGTCGGTGGCGACCAGCAGCGCGGCGAAGTGGAAGATCAGGTTGACCAGGATCATCCCCGTGCCGATGGCCATGAAGACCACCATCGCGGCTGCGGCGTCCTTGTTGACGTGCTTGAAGAGCCGGTAGAGCGTCATCGCCACGAGGACGGAACAGGTGGCGGTGACCAGGTCGGCCACGAAGCCGAGCCGGAAGAGAGACGCGTGCGCCACGATGTTTCCGGCGGTGGCGGCGGCGTCGCCCGGCACGCGGATGGTGGCGCGGACATACATCTGGGCGAAGCCTCCGCAGAGGGCGACGATGAGGTAGAGGATTCCGGCAAGTCTGGCCACGCGCTTGGGTGAACCCATGGTCTCTCCCTGATTTCGGGCGTGCTGTGGAAGGCCGCGGGGGAATGTCTCCTCCCGGCCCTGGGGTCGTCGGCGTGGGGTCAGTGCTCGGTGTCGGGATACCGGAAGACGTCGTGGAGCTGTGTCCTGAACACGCGGGCGATCTGGAAGGCCATCTCGGCGAGGGGGACGCCCCATGCGCGTCCGAGAACGACGGCGACGTACGCGCCAGAGGTGCCGAGGATCACCGGAAGGTGGACCCGCATGCCCTTTTCCTCGTACGACATGTCGCCTCCATGTAAAAAATAGCCGACATGAAGGAAGGTAAAACAGGGCAGACATCATGTCAAGATTTCTATACTTCACCTGGTGTGTGCGGTCGCGCTGATCGTCCTCAGACGCGCCCACCGGGCGGGATCCGGGGTCTGAGAACTCCGTGGTGCTCGGCCCGGGCAGCCCCTGTGTCGCCCGGGCCGAGCACCACGGAGCGTCAGTCGGTGATGACCTTGTCGCGCGGGCCCCCGTAGACGGGGTTCCTGTCGTAGCGCCTGTCGGTGACCAGCAGGCGGACCGTGTCCGAGGCGACCTCCTCCGCCTCCCAGACGATCCAGTCCTTGCCGACGGGGGTGCTCTGCCTTTCCGGGTCCGTGCCGAAGCCACCCGGGTTCCCGGGGGCGACGGTCATGATCAGGTAGGTGATCTTCAGGCCGCGCCTTGCGATCTCCGGCAGCACCTCGCCCACGGTCTTCTCGTCCACCCGGTACCCGGCGAGCAGGCCTCCCTTGACGGTGGCCGTCTGCTGTCCGTCCTCGTCATAGTGCTCTCCGGGTTTGGCCTGGCGTCCCAGCCGGAGATATGCCTTTCCGGTGAGGTCGGCCGGAATGCGGAGGACCAGATAGCAGTCCTTCCGCCCCGCCCTGCACGACTTTCCCGCGCCATCCTCCATGCCGGAGGCGGAGGTCCAGCTCTTCCCGGAGGCGCGGGTGCCGCCCTCGACGCCCGTCACCTCCTGGCCCACCTTGCTCGGTGCCACGGGGACGACGCGCACGTCCACGTCCAGGCCGAGCGCCTGGAACCCCTCGTGGTACCTCTCGTGGTCGGCGTAGGGGTCCTTGATCCGGGCGACGTACTCGTCGCCCACACGCTGGATGTCGATCTCCAGGCTGGCGTAGGAGGTGGCCATGCCGGGCCCGCCCCCCAGCAGGCTCGGGCCCACCACGACGCCGATGGCGAGTGTGGCCGTTGCGGCCACGCCCAGCAGGAGACGCCGGAGACCGCGGGGACGGGCAGGGCGCGGCGCGGCGGCGGCGGGGTCCTCGGCCGTGATCAGGGTCAGCAGCGCCTGTGCCTCCGCGTCGGACGGATGGCCTCCCGGCTGCCCGGGCTCGACCCGGGCCAGAGTCCTTGTCATCGCGTCGATCTCGTCGGGGGCGTTCACAGTGTTTCCTCCACTGGTGCGGGCCGCTTTCTCGGCATCGAATGGACTCCTGCCTCGGTCAGCGCGCGGGAGAAGCGTTTGCGGGCGCGGTGGAGCCTGACCCGTACGAGGTTGCGGGACATGCCGAGCGCCGTGGCGATCTCCTGGTGGTCCAGGCCCTCCCAGGCGACCAGCGACAGCAGTTCACGGTCGTTGTCGGGCAGGGACCGGAAGGCCAGGGCGATCGCCTCCCGTTCGACCCCGCTTTCCGGGGAGTCCGTGTAGAGGTCGGCCATCCTCACATCGAGCTCGGCGCTGCGGGCCTTGCGGCGCCCCTCGAAGCGGTTGTGGTTGGCCAGCACGTTGCGTGCCACGCCGTAGAGCCACAGTGTGGCCTCTTCTCCCGGCGGCAACTCGTCCATCCGCCGCCAGGCGACGGTGAAGGTCTCCGCAACCACGTCCGCGGCGTCCTGTGGCGAGTCGCAGCGGCGTACGGCATATGCGGTGATCTGGCCATAGGTCTCCCGGTAGACGGCTTCGAATCTGGCCAGCCGTTCGTCATCCACGGGCGGTTCCCATGAGCGGCTCCTTGGGTCGGTGAAACGCGAACGTCCCTCCTATGTATGGAGCGGGCCCATCATTACGACCGGCCGCGAAAGGATTTCGACATTCCGGGGCACGCCCGAGGCCCGGTCTCCCGGAGGAGGGGGCGAGGGCCGGGGGAGGAGAGCCTAGGCTGCCGGGCATGACGCCCGGTCGGCTCGGTGAGGTCCTCGGTATGCCACCTGCTCCCCAGGGGACGTGGGAGGAGGAGGCGCTGTATGTCTCTCCGGCCGCGCTGCGCAGGCGGGAGGCGCCGGAGGAACTGGCGGCACGGGTACGTGTGCTGCCGGGGATCGCCGATGTGCGGGTACGGCCCAGCGGTTTCCTGGAGATCGTGGTGGCCGTCCCTGGGGAGCTGCTGACCGAGATCGGGGCCGCCTCCCCTCCCGTCCGGGGCGCCGAGGCCTTTCCTCCCGTCAGGGACACGAGGGCCGTGTCGCCGTGGCCTGACTCCCCCAGGACGTGGCAGAACCCGGGGTTCGTCGTCAGATACGCCTGCGTCAGGGCGGTCGCCGTACAGCGCTGGGCGGCCGAGCTGGGCGTCGGCGGGGAGTTCAGGCCGGAGCTGCTCGACGGGCGGCAGGACAGGGCGGTGCTCAGGGTGCTGGCCGAGCTGTACGGCAGGCGCGAGAGCCGCGACCCCGGCTGGGCCGCCTACGCCGAGCAGCTCGCCCTCGCCTACCACGATGCCTTCGAACGTGCCCCCGCGCTGCCCATGGGGGACGAGGAGCCGACGGCGCTGCACACCGCCCGGGTACGGCTGGCGCGGGCCGTACGGGACGTGCTCGCCGAGGCACTGTCGGCGATCGGCGAGACGGCGCCTGACAGATTGTGATAAATCCGGTAGCCCGGAAGATCGAAAACAAGTCAGGGGAGGGCGGGTGGACAACCCGCAGGACCGGACGAAGGGTGGATCGCCGCGGTTCGGTGCCGTTCGGCGGGCGATGGCGTATCTCTGTGCCTTCGTTCTCGTCGTTGGCGCGATCTACTTCG
>NZ_JBFBCE010000106.1:0-32268 GCF_040689595.1 Streptosporangium sp. NPDC051023
AAGCGATCGCTCTGGACGGCCGGAGGGCCTCGCGGTCTATCGGGGGTCGAACTCGTCGGCCTTCACGCTGTTGAGAAAGGCCTCCCACTCGGCGGGGGTGAAGAAGAGCTTGGGGCCGTTGGGGTCCTTGGAGTCCCGTACGGCGATCACGTCGGCGTGCCCGGCCTTGTGACCGGGGCCGTCGACAACGTCCTTGAGCTCCGCTACCTCAACGCATTCACCGCCGTTGTCGCCGGAGAAACTTGACTTGACCCACCTGACGTCACTCAGGTCCATTTTTCCTCTACCGCCTTCTGGATGAGATCGATGGACATGTTTATCGGTAACGCATCGCCCCGGATGACCTCAAAGCGCTCTACGGCCACGGCGACGTCTTCTTCGTCGCTGGTAGTTATACCGCGTACGGCCGTCTCGGCATACAGGACGTCTTTCCCTCCATCCAGAGTCGCGATTACGAACCCACCCATCAACCCCGAGTGCATTCCGTGAGGAACCACCTGCACGCTTAGACGAGACCCGATCTCCGAAAGCAGACGGTTCAACTGCTCACGCATCACCTCGGAGCCACCCATCGGACGGTAGAGAACGGCCTCGTCGATCACGCATCGAAGAGCAGGTGGCGGCGGGTTCTCACGAGTGAGGATGGACTGACGGTCCAGGCGCGCTTCCACCGCAGCCTCGTCACCTCGAAGCAACACGCGAGCATATGCCTCAGTCTGCAGCAGTCCCGGGAACACCAGCGGCTGGTAGATCCGAAGGGTGATCGCCGCCTGCTCCTTGTCCCGCCACTTGCCGAACCATGCAGGGAAGACTCTTCCTTTTCTCCAGTCGAGGAGGCGCAGAAGCGCTCCTCCCGTCTCAAGTGCCGTGTCACAGATCTCGGCGAACTCAGGGCTGGCCGGGAGTTGGCCGGTCTCCACTCCGCTGATGAGGGACTCGCTGAAGTGGATCCTCTCGGCGAGCTGCCCCTGGGTGAGGCCCGCTTCCTTGCGGTAGTGACGCAGTTCCCTGCCCCAGATCGCCTGAGGTGTGTAGACGTTGACCACGATGCCCTCCTTGCCGGAATTCAACGGCGATGGCGCGATCCCCGGAGCTTGCTCCTGGTAATCGTTTCGCCACCAAGAGTAGCCATGACTTGGCATTCTGAACACACGAAATCCGAGAACAGGAGGAGAATCCATGGACGAGGCCGTCAAGGCGAGCGTGGCACTGACCGAATATCGTCACACGCTCGATCCCGCCGTTTCCATGCTGGGCGAGAAGTGGATACTCCGTACGGACAGAAGCGTGGCGTCCGTCCGCCGATTCGTGCGTGACACGGCGGCCGACTGGAACGCGGCGGAGGACGTCCCGGAAATCGCCGAACTTCTGGTCTCCGAACTCGTCACCAACGCCATGACCCACGGCACCTCGCCCGTTCCCCCCGCGTTCCCCATCCGCGTCACTGTCGGCAGAGAAAAGGAGCTGATGACGGTCGACGTCTACGATTCCTGCACCGCGATCCCGCGCATGCGCCGGACGTCCCCGATGGAAATCTCAGGCCGGGGTCTCTCCATAGTCCAGGACCTCGCCCATGACTGGGGCTGGACGCTCAACCCCTTCGGAAAATCCGTGTGGTTTCAGCCGGCGGCATGGCCCTGAGAAGCGAGAGTGCGGGAGGCACCCCGGCTCCCCCTCCACTCCGACGGAACCATACGAGGAGCGTCGGCGGGACCGTGCGGGGAGTGCGCGCTCACCGGTTCCCTGGCTTCGGTCCCGCCCGGGGCCTGTTTCCCTCCGGCAGTGCGGTGACCGGGAACGTTCACCGGGTCGGGCACCGCCCACCAGTGCTGATCCGCCCCACCCCACCGCTCGCCGTACCGGCGCCAGGAGAGTCACGGACACGCGGCGAAGGTGAACACGGTGAAGCCAAACGCAGCGAAGGTGGGTGGTCACCGGAGAGCCGAGGAGGCAAGGTCCGTTCCCGCCGGTCTCCGCCGGTGACGATGCGAGGGGCGGCGCCGGAGTGGTTCGGCATCGGGACTTCGCGAGCGGCGGGAGGTCCGGAAGGTCCGGAAGGCAAAACCGGCAACAGCCGATAACCACCTTCATCGCCTTTTGCAGGAAATATCATCCATTTCATAGATTTTGGGAATTTTTCCCTTACGATCGCTGTCCTGGGACCCCTGTCGGGCGACGGCCCGAGAAGTGAATCCCCGTCGCCGAATACCGCACCGAATCACGTTTCCGCAGGACCGAGGCCTGAAGTCCCTGCGCAGAAAGGATTTCGATGACTGTTCGTTCCAAGGCGCGCCGGAGTGATCCCCCCATGTCACCTTTCTCCCTTCTGAGGTTTTCCATGGCGATTCAGCGGGGGGCTCGTACGTGAGGCCGGAGTTCCATCTCACGCTGCCCGCCGAGGACGGCACGGGCGCGTTTCCCGTGCTGCCGGGATTCGTCACGGACGTACGGCCCGGCACGGCGGGGCCGTACGAGCGGCTGGCCAGGGTCGGCAGGGCGGCCGAGCTGGCGGGGATGGGCGGGGTGCTGGCGCCCTTCGATCCGGCGGGACAGGATTCGCTGATCGTGGCGGGCGCCCTGCTGCGCGACTCTCGCCACATACGAGTGGCGGCGGAGTTCCACGCGGGGATCGCGACCCCGGTGTACGCGGCCAAGCTGTCGGCGTCGCTGCAGCGCTTCTCCGGCGACCGTCTCGACTGGCGGCTGGCCGTCGACCTCGATCCGCGGGTGGCCCGCTCCCAGGGCGACTTCTTGGAAGGGGCGGAGCGGTACAGCCGCGCGGAGGAGTTCCTCACCGTGGCGAAGGGGGTCTGGCACGAGGAGGACTACGGCTTCGCGGGGCGCTTCTACGAGGTGCTCGGCGGCGGGCTGCTGTTCCCGCTCTCCGGCAGGCCCTTCCCCCGCGTCCAGCTGTCGGGCACCTCGACCGAGGCGCTGGCACTGTCGGCCCGGCACGCCGACCTGCACGTCTTCGACCTCGCGGACAACCTCGACGCGGTGATCGGCGAGCTGCGCGCGCTGGCCGGGCAGGCGGGCCGCGACCTGGAGTACGGCCTGCGGCTGCCGGTGCTGGCCAGGGAGGACGACGGCGAAGCGCGCAGGGACGCCCTGCGGTCGTGGACTCTGCGCTCGGGCGCCCCGGAGACATTCCCCGAGCCCGACCCGCGGACGAGGCTGTGGCACGGTTTCGGCGGACCGGGCCTGGTCGGCTCCTACGAGAGTGTCGCCGCCGCGATTCGCGGCTATCTCGACAGGGGCGTGTCCGCGTTCTTCCTGGAGGTCGAACCACACCTGGAGGAGACCTACCGGCTGGGCGAGCACCTGCTCCCGCTGTTGGCGAAGGAGATCCACAATGCCGGTTGACTTCTACTGGCGGATGGCCATGGAGGGTGACCAGCCGTCGCTGCGCAGGAAGGGCTCGGCGAGCCGGGGCGGCTTCGTGCCCGACACCGCAGGCGCGCTCGCGCCCGGGATCAGGGACGGCCGCCCCGACGGCTACAGCCACATCGACTATCTGGGCGAGGTGGCTCGGGCCACGGAGACGTCCGGGTTCGTCGGGGCGCTGCTGCCGTCCTTCCCGCACACCGACGACCCGTGGGCCGCCGCCGCGGCGCTGGCCCGCGAGACCGGCACCTACCGGTTCATGATCGCCTTTCAGCCGGGTTTCCTGCATCCGGTGCAGGCGGCGCGGATGACGGCGAGCCTGCAGCTGGCCACCGGCGGACGGACGGTCTACAACATCGTCTCCGGCGGCGGAGGACCGCAGCAGCTGTGGTGGGGCGACAAGGTCGACCACGACGACCGCTACACCCGTACCTCGGAGTTCCTCGACGTGCTCAAGGGCGTCTGGCACGCCGACGGTTCCTACGACTACAAGGGCCGCTTCTACCAGGTGGAAGGCGGCGGCCTGCCCGCCTCGCTCGCGGGCCAGCCGTTCCCCGAGATCTTCTTCTCCGGCTCCTCGAAGGCCGCGATCGAGGCGGCGGGCAGGCACGCCGACTACTACCTGTCCTGGCTGGAGCCCCTTCCCGCGCTGGCCGCGAAGTTCGACCAGGTGCGCGAGCACAGCGCGGGCATCGGCCGTACTCCGAAGTTCGCCGTCCGGCTCGACGTGCTGGCCAGGGAGACCGAGGAGGAGGCGTGGGAGGAGATCAGGCGCGGCTGGGCACAGCCGGGTCCCGCGGCCACCCCGGCTTTCATCGGCCTGGGCGACTCCGTCGGCTGGCGGCGCGGCCAGGACCTCGCGGCGGACGGGAACGGCGCGGGTGAGGATGACGCGCACCGCGTGCCGGAGGTCTCGCCCAACGTGTGGGGCGGGTTCCACGTGCTGCGCGCGGGGCCGGTCTTCGGCCTGGTCGGCGACTACCGGCAGGTGGCCGCGCGGCTCGACGAGCTGATCGGGCTCGGTGTCGAGGCGTTCGTCCTGGGCGGGGTGCCGCATCTGGAGGAGGCGTACCGTGTCGGCGCACACGTACTGCCGTTGCTCCGCGGCGGTGTCGTCGCGCAGGAGCCACTCCGGTAGCACCGGGACGACGCGCAGGCGGCGGAGCCGTCTCGGGACACCCCGAACCCGGCCTCGAACGGCTCCGCCACCGGCCTCGAGAAACAACGGAACAGCCGTTGACGCCAAGAAGTCGATCTTGATCGCCCGGCACGGCCTTCCATGATGTGCGTCAGCCCATCCGGGGTCGCCGTAGCGCTGACCGAAAATCGGGCGGATATGGACTGACAGCCCACCGGGCAGACATGTTCCGAATGATTTACCGGTCAGCGCTACGGCGACCCCTTTACGGTTAACCGATGGATCGAAGCGCAGGTTCGCGAGTCACAGGCCTTCCGGCGGGCCGAAAACGCCATCGCGAGACCAGCGACCGGCTCATCCGGACAACCACGAGGATAGACCGTAAGGGAATTATGGCGAACCTTTTAACCGCACAATTCGTGAAAGTGTTTAGCGGAAAGTAGTTTCACTGAAAAGCCTGGCGCCGACCCCCCACTCTGCCGTTTACTCCAGATGTTTCCCGGGTCGAAGATTTCGGCCCGAGCGAAGGGAGCAGCTCGTGCATCAAAAGCACAAGGGAAGGCATTCCGGATGGCGGCGGCTGATCGCCCTGCTGATCGGCGCGGTCGCCGTGTTCGGGACGGGAGTGTCGCCCGCGAGCGCCTCCGTCCCCGGCACTTCCGTTCTGGGCGCCTCGACGGCGGCACTACGCGACTTCGACGCGGTCACCACGGCCAACGAGCGGAACGTGTGGAAGCACATGGCGCTGATCGGCAGCCAGTACGTGATCTTCAACGACCGGGGGATCATCGAAGGACCTGCCAGCATCCAGGCGAAATGGCCGTTCCTGCCCGAGCAGTTCACCCATGACGTCGACTCGGCGGGCATCGCGTTCAGCGGCCCGGGCTTCCGCTGGCGGCACACCTGGACCAAGGGCAACCAGGCGATCGTCTTCGAGGACAGCGGCATCGTCACCGGTCCGATAACGATATCGTCCCCGTACGACGGTCTCAGCGACTACAACGTCCCAGGATCCTACCTGGCTTACCATATGGCGGTTCGCGGAGAGAATTACGTGTTCTTCCAGGGGTACGACTACCAGGCGCCGTCACGACCGCTGTCGTATTTCTCCTTCCTGCCGGAACGCTTCAAGCGCGACCTCGACGACGTGTCGCTCGAAATCGAGGGCAGCACGGCGAAGTACAGCTTCTACCAGGGTAACGAACGTATTATCTTCGACCAGAACGGAAGGGTGTTCGAACTCGCCAACCTCGACGCCAAGTGGCCGTTCCTGAACTACTGGCGTTCCACCGTCTGACCGTTCTCCACATGAGTTGTCCGTGAGCGGGCGGCCCGGCCACCGGTCGGGCCGCCCGCTCCGGGGCGCCGCGAGCACGCCCGGCGCCCCCGGGGCATCGCTCGAACGGAGAGCCGTGACACTCGCCCACGACGACGCGCGGCACAGCGACGATGCGGATTCGAGGCCTGAGCGACAACGGAGCCGCCGACGGCGATAGCGGATCGAAGAGCAGGTCGATCTCCTCCGGTCTGGTGACGTCTCCCGGGACGGCCAGGACGTCGCCGCCGATCGACCTGGCGGCCCGGCGCAGGCTCCGCTCGTCTCGTCCTGCGATGGCGACGCCCGCGCCCTCCCGATGGAACCGTTTCGCCGCGGCCAGGCCGATGCCGCCGTCGCCGCCCGTCACGACGGCCACGTGGCCGTCAAACCTGCCCATCGGCGCCCGCTCTCCATGTCGCGAGCCGGGAACACCACATTGTCCGCCGGGGGCACCGCCCGCCACCTACAAGCATCACGCCGGCAACGCAGAGATTTCAGTTGCCATGATGCAAGTGAATGGAGCTGGTTGATGCTCGGCCGCCCCCAGGGACCGCCGGTCGTGTTCGAGCATGAGGGCTGCGGCGGGCGGATCCACCGGCACCTCGGGTGCGAGGCGTGCGCCGCCGCACCCGCACCGGCCCAGGTCAAGGCCAGACAGGGCCCGGGCGCGCGGGCCGTCCAGACATGATCCAAAGACACCCCCGCCGCACGGCGAGGGCGCGCCACGGCGAACAGGCCGTGAGCGGCATCCACACCGGGAGCGGCGCGCCGGGACGTACGGATGATCGTGTCGGCCATGGGAGTCCGGACTCCGACGGCGGTCAGAGGTCCCGGGCCGGGCACCGCGACCTCCCTGACAACCCACGATCAGGAAATATCACTCCACTTCCCACTTTTGTGAACTTTTGATATATAAATAATGAACAAATAATTGCAAGGCCGCCTGGAGGGCAGGCACTACCCGCCAGCGCAAGCCCTACGCCAAAGTTTCCCGGCACACACACCGAGAAGAACAGCACCGTACATTTGGGTGAACACTCAGATCACGCCTCGGAGCTGGACGAACGCCCCCCACGGGCCTCCGGCGCCGGAGGCGGGAAGTGGCGGGAATCACACGCGCCGCGCGGCGCCACCGCCCCCGGTCACCCTGAGTGATCGAAGCCATGACCAGCTATAACGTCAAAAGTTAAAAAATGCCGGAATAGCAGGTGTTCTAGGATCGTTGGATGACGACGGCAACGAGTGGCGTCACAGGGAGCCACACCCGGCGAGCGTAATCCGACGCAAGCCCACGGTCGTCTGACTGGAGAGACCTTGCATCCGATTACGGTGGAAATCGAGCACGCCCCGACACAGGTGAACGCCCCGATACGGGCGATCTTCACGGGAGGGCCCGCCGCACCTCCCCGGACCCTGATCGACATCCTAGAGGAGACCGTCCGGCGTCATCCCCATGCCGCGGCCCTCGACGACGGGCGAACCCGGCTCGACTACACCGGCCTGCGCGCCCAGGTGAACCGGATGGCGGATGAGCTGCGGAAGGCGGGCGTCGGGCGCGGCGACTGGGTCGGGATCCGGGTGCCCTCGGGCACCGTCGAGCTCTACATCGCGATCCTGGCCACGCTGACCGTGGGCGCGGCCTACGTTCCGGTGGACGCCGACGACCCCGAGGAGCGGGCCGAGCTGGTCTTCGGCGAGGCGGCGGTGAGCGCCGTCATCGGCGAGGGCGAGAAGATCACGGTCTTCGGCACCCTGGGCGGCACCTGGGAGCCCGATGCGGACCCGCGTCCCCGGCTGGACGACGACGCGTGGATCATCTTCACCTCGGGATCGACGGGCAAGCCGAAGGGTGTGGCGGTCTCCCACCGCAGCGCGGCGGCGTTCGTCGACGCGGAGGCGAGCCTGTTCCTGACCGGTGACCCGCTCGGGCCCGGCGACCGGGTGCTGGCCGGGCTTTCTGTGGCGTTCGACGCCTCCTGTGAGGAGATGTGGCTGGCCTGGCGGTACGGCGCCTGCCTGGTCGCCGCGCCCCGCGCGCTGGTGCGCACCGGCATGGACCTGGGCCCCTGGCTGATCGAGATGGGCATCACGGTGGTGTCCACGGTGCCGACGCTGGCCGCGCTCTGGCCGGTCGAGACGCTTGACGACGTCCGCCTGCTGATCTTCGGCGGCGAGGCGTGCCCGCCAGAGCTGGCCGAGCGGCTGGCCGTACCGGGGCGGGAGGTCTGGAACACCTACGGGCCGACCGAGGCGACCGTGGTCGCGTGCGCGGCCCCGCTGACCGGCGAGGGCCCGGTGCGGATCGGCCTGCCGCTGACCGGATGGGAGCTGGCCGTCGTCGACGGGAACGGCGAGCCCGTGCCCATGGGCGAGACCGGCGAGCTGGTCATCGGCGGAGTCGGCCTGGCCCGCTACCTGGACCCGGCCAAGGACGCGGAGAAGTACGCCCCGCTCGGCTCCCTCGGCTGGGAGCGGGCCTACCGCAGCGGCGACCTGGTGCGCGCCGAACCCGAGGGACTGCTGTTCGTCGGGCGGGCGGACGAGCAGATCAAGCTGGGCGGGCGCAGGATCGAGCTGGGCGAGGTCGACGCCGCCCTGCAGGCGCTGCCCGGGGTCGCGGGCGCCGCGGCCGCGGTCCGCACCACAGGCGGCGGCCACCAGCTGCTCGTCGGCTACATCGTGCCCGGCGAGGGGTTCGATCAGGCCGACGCCAGGGACCGGCTGCTCGAGGCGCTGCCCGCCGCGCTGGTCCCGCGCATCGCGCTGATCGGCGAGCTGCCGACCCGCACCTCCGGCAAGATCGACCGTAACGCCCTGCCGTGGCCGCTGCCCCGGCAGAGGAAATCGGACCAGCAGCCTGACGTCGACCCCTGGGTCACCGAGTGCTGGCAGAACGTCCTCGGCGACACCGAGGGCGACTTCTTCGCCGAGGGCGGCACCAGCCTCGCCGCGGCCAGACTGGTCTCCGCGCTGCGCACCCGCCATCCGTCCGTCACCGTCGGCGACGTCTACGACCACCCGACGCTGCGGCGGCTCGCCGCGCACCTGTCCGCGCTGGACGCCACGGAGATCGTGACGACGAAGCGGATCGTCGAGCCGATGCCGCGCCGCGCCGCGATCACGCAGGCGGCGCTCTCCGTGCCGCTGCTCACCGCGAGCGCGCTGCGCTGGATGGTCGGTCTGGCCGCGCTGGCCAACCTGGTCGCGCTGCCCGGGGTACCCACCCTCTCGTGGTGGTGGGTGCTGCTCGGCGCGGTCGCGTTCGTCTCCCCCGCCGGACGGATCACGCTGGCCGCGGGCACGGCCAGGCTGCTGCTGCGGGGCCTCAAGCCCGGCACCTACCCGCGAGGCGGGTCGGTGCACCTGAAACTGTGGTTCGCCGAACAGCTCGCCGAACGGCTCGGCGTGGCCGAACTGTCGACCGCGCCCTGGCTCACCCACTACGCGCGGGCGCTCGGCGCCCAGGTCGGCGCGGACGCCGACCTGCACTCCGCTCCGCCGATCACCGGCATGCTCAAGCTGGGCAAGAACGCCGCCGTTGAGCCTGAGGTCGACCTGAGCGGCTACTGGATCGACGGCGACCGGGTGCGCGTCGGCGAGATCAAGATCGGCGCCTCCGCCACGATCGGCGCCCGCACGACCCTGTTCCCCGGTGCGAAGATCGGCAAGAACGCCCAGGTGGCGCCGGGCTCCGCGGTCGCGGGCTCGGTCCCCTCCGGGGAACGCTGGGCCGGAGCGCCCGCGATCAGGATGGGCAAGGCCCGCCACTCCTCCGCGGAGCGGCCGCCGCGCTCTCCCCGTTGGGTCGCCGTCTACGGCCTGTCCGCGCTGGTCCTGAGCCTCGTGCCGGTGGCGGCGGCGCTGCCCGCGCTGGCCGTGCTGCTGCGGGGCGACGTGACCCTGTCCGGCCTGCTGTACCGGGTGCCACTGGCCACCGTCACCTGGATGGCGTGCACGGCCCTGGTGATCCTGGTCCTGGTCCGGCTGCTCGCGATCGGCCTGCGCCCGGGCCACCACGCGGTGCACAGCCGCCAGGCCTGGCAGGCGTGGTCGACGGGGCGCCTGATGTCGATGGCGCGGGTCTGGCTGTTCCCGCTGTATGCCAGCATGGCCACCCCCGCCTGGCTGCGCGCCCTGGGCATGAAGGTCGGCCGGGACGTCGAGCTGTCCACGGTGCTGGCGCTGCCGTCGATGACCTCCGTCGGGGACGGCGCGTTCCTCGCCGACGACACCATGGTCGCGCCGTACGAGCTGGACGGCGGCCGGTTCAGGGTCGGCCACGTGCGGATCGGCAAGCGCGCCTTCCTCGGCAACTCGGGAATGACCGCGCCCGGCCGCAAGGTGCCGAAAGACGGCCTGGTCGCGGTGCTGTCCGCAGCGCCGAAGAAGGCCAAGGCGGGCTCGTCCTACCTCGGCATGCCGCCGGTCGAGCTGCGCCGTACGGCCGAGGACGGCGACCGCAGCCGCACCTACGACCCGCCGTTCCGGCTGAAGGCCGCCCGCGCCGCCGTCGAACTGTGCCGCGCCGTTCCGGCGATGTGCACGGTCGCGCTCGCCGTGCTCGTCGCGACCTGCCTGCTGTGGCTGGCCGGATCGTACGGCTTCGCGGTCGCGGCACTGCTGAGCGGCGTCGTAATGCTCGGCGCCGGGGTGCTGGCCGCGGCGGTCACCACCGCCGCCAAGTGGGCGCTGCTCGGCCGGATCACGGTCGGCGACCGGCCGCTGTGGAGCTCGTTCGTGTGGCGCAACGAGCTGGCCGACAACTTCACCGAGGTGCTGGCCGCCCCCTGGTTCGCCCGGATGTGGCTGGGCACGGCGCCGCTGAACCTGTGGCTGCGCTCGCTCGGCGCGCGCGTCGGCAGGGGCGTGTGGTGCGAGACGTACTGGCTGCCGGAGATCGACCTGGTGACCCTGGGCGACGGGGTCTCGGTCAACCGGGGCTGCGTGTTGCAGACTCACCTGTTCCATGACCGGGTGATGAGCATCGATACTGTCGTTCTGCGGGACGGGTCGACGCTCGGCCCGCACGGGGTGGTGCTCCCCGCGGCGACGATCGGGGAGAACACCACGGTCGGACCTGCGTCCCTGGTGATGCGCGGTGAGTCGGTGCCGCAGGGGACCCGCTGGTTCGGCAACCCGATCGCGACATGGAACAAACGCGCATAGCAGGACGCAGCACGAAAGCACAGAGGAAACACGTGGTCCCGAGCACCCCCCGCCCTTCCTACTTCCCAACGCACGGCGACGACGGGTACCGGGTGGAGCACTACGACCTGTCCCTGGACTACCGGGTCGGGTCGAACAGGCTCGGCGGGGTCGCCCGGCTCTCGGCGAGGGCGCTGCGGCCGCTCACCCGCGTGTCCCTGGACCTGGCCCCCTTCCGGGTCGACGGGGTGCTGGTCAACGGCAGGGCGGCGCGGTTCGTCCACCGTGGCGGCAAGCTCCATGTCACCCCGAGGGTGCAGGGACGGCTCGGTCCGGGACCCTTCACCGTCGAGGTGCGCTACGCGGGCATCCCCCGCCCCGTCAACAGCCACTGGGGGGACCTGGGCTGGGAACAGCTCAGCGACGGCGTGATCGTGGCCAGCCAGCCGATCGGGGCCCCTTCGTGGTTTCCCTGCAACGACCGGCCCGACGACAAGGCCGCCTACCGGATCTCGGTGACGACGGCCTCGCCCTACACCGTGGTCGCCAACGGCGAGCTGACCGAAAGGCGGCGGGCCGCGTCGGCGACCACGTGGGTCTACGAGCAGGCCGAGCCGATGGCCTCCTATCTCGCGAGCGTCCAGATCGGCCGCTACCAGCAGGCCGAGATGGGGGCCAGGATGCGGCTGGCCTTCCCCCAGAAGCTGGCGGGAAAGGTGCGCAACGACTTCGGCAGGCAGAACCAGATGCTGGCCGTCTTCAGCGAGCGGTTCGGCGCCTATCCGTTCGGCTCGTACACCGTGGTCGTCGTCGACGACGAGCTGGAGATCCCGATCGAGGCCCAGGGCATGTCGATCTTCGGGGTCAACCACGTGGACGGCAGGCGCGGCGAGGAGCGGCTGGTCGCCCACGAGCTGGCGCACCAGTGGTTCGGCAACAGCCTGACGATCGCCGACTGGCGTGACATCTGGCTACACGAGGGCTTCGCCTGCTACGCGGAGTGGCTCTGGTCGGAGGCCTCCGGTGAGGAGCCCGCCGACCACCACGCGGTGCGCTGGCACCGCCGCCTCTCCGCGCTCCCCCAGGACTTCGTGCTCGCCGATCCCGGGGCGCGGCGCCTGTTCGACGACCGCGTCTACAAGCGCGGCGCGCTCGCCCTGCACGCGCTCAGACGGGTCCTGGGCGACCTCGCGTTCTTCGCGCTGCTGCGCGAGTGGACCACGACGAACCGGCACGGGACCGTCACCACGGAGAAGTTCCTCGACCTGGCGCTGCAGTACACGACACGCTCGTTCGACAGGATCTTCACCGCCTGGCTGTACGGCTCCCGCCTCCCGCCGCTTCCCTGACCGGGACGCGGCAAAGCCCCTGGGCGCTCACCGCACGGCGGGTGAGGCACTTGCCCGCGCGTCCGGTCCCGCGGCCGGATAACCTGCCGTCGGACATCCCGCCGCCGGCGACAACGAGGTGGAAACGTGGCCACTGACGAACATGGCCGGGACGAGGAGACGAGGACGGGCCCCCGCGTCGAGGATCTGCTGCGCGAGCTGGCTCCGCAGGTCCTCGGCGCGCTCGTCCGGCGCCACGGGCAGTTCGACGCGTGCGAGGACGCGGTGCAGGAGGCGCTGCTGGCGGCGGCCGTGCAGTGGCCGCACGAGGGCGAACCCGCGAACCCGAGGGGCTGGCTGATCACGGTCGCCTCCCGCAAGCTGACCGACGAGTGGCGCAGCGAGCAGGCGCGCAAGCGCAGGGAGGTCACCGCCGCGACCCACGTGCCGGCCGACGAGTCCGTGACGCCGAGCCCCGGCGACGAGCAGCCGCCCGGCCAGGACGACACGCTCACCCTGCTGTTCCTGTGCTGCCACCCCGCGCTGACCGCCGCCTCCCAGGTCGCGCTCACCCTGCGCGCCGTCGGCGGCCTGACCACGGCGCAGATCGCGCGTGCCTTCCTCATCCCCGAGGCGACCATGGCCCAGCGCATCAGCCGGGCCAAGCAGCGCATCAAGTCCACCGGCATCCCGTTCCGCATGCCGCCCGAGGACGAGCGGGCCGACCGGCTGCGGGTGGTCCTGCACGTGCTGTACCTGATCTTCAACGAGGGTCACACCGCGACCTCCGGCCCCGACTTGCAGAGCGGCGAGCTGACCGGGGAGGCGATCAGGCTCGCCCGCGCCGTCCACCAGTTGCTGCCCGCCGACGGCGAGGTCGCCGGGCTGCTGGCCCTCATGCTGCTCACCGACGCGCGGCGGTCCGCGCGCACCGGCCAGGACGGCGCCCTGATCCCGCTCACCGAGCAGGACCGGGGATTGTGGAACCGCACGTACATCGAGGAGGGCATCGCGCTCATCACGAACGCGCTGGCCCGGTCGACGGTCGGCCCCTACCAGCTCCAGGCGGCGATCACCGCGATCCATGTCGAGGCGCCGAGCCCCGAGGGCACCGACTGGCCGCAGATCCTCGCCCTGTACGAACTGCTCTCCCGCATCTCACCCAACCCCGTGGTCACGCTCAACCACGCGGTCGCCGTCGCGATGGTGCGGGGTCCCAGGGCCGGGCTCGCCCTGCTGGAGACCCTGGACGCCGACGACCGGCTGGCCGGTCACCATCGCCTCGAGGCGGTCCGCGCCCATCTCCTGGAGATGGCCGGTGACCGGGAGGCCGCCCGTTCCAGTTACCGGGTCGCGGCGCGCCGTACGACCAGCCTGCCCGAGCAACGCTACCTGGAGACCAGGGCCGCCCGGCTGGCGCAGGAGAGCGTCTAGAGGGAGCCGATCGCTATCGTGGGCGGATGCCCGCCGCCTTCCTCACTCGCCTGCCCCCCGCTCTCCGCGATCGCCTGCCCGCCGTGCTGGCGGCCGTCGCGACCGTCGCCGGCGGGCTGACGGTCCGCGCGGTGACCGGCGGCTGGTTCGGCAAATACGCCGGGGACGCCCTCTACACCGTGCTCGTCTACGCGCTGATCCTGGTCCTACGGCCACGCCTGGCGCCGGGCAGGACCGCGCTCTGTGCCCTGGCTGTGAGCTGGGCGGTCGAGTTCGCCCAGCTGACCCCGGTGCCGGCCGCGCTCTCCGAGGCCAGCGTGCTGGCCAGGCTGGTGTTCGGCAGCACGTTCGGCGTCGCCGACCTGGTCGCGTACGCCGCCGGAGCCGCCCTGGCCTGGGCGAGCCACACCCTCGCCCGCCGTGCTTCCCCATCCGCGCCCGTCACGGGGTGAGCCCACCGGAACGAGGCACACCGTACCGGCGCGGCCAGGCCGTACCATGTGTGGACCATGCCTGAAGGACACACCATTCATCGGCTTGCCGGACTGCACCGGCAGATGTTCGGCGGCGGGACGGTCAACGCCGAGAGCCCGCAGGGAAGGTTCGCCGCAGGGGCGCTCCAGATCGACGGGCGGGTGCTTGGGGAGACTGACGCGCACGGCAAGCACCTGCTGCTCGGCTTCGACGACGACCGCTGGCTCCACATCCACCTGGGGATATACGGCAAATACACCTTCGGCCAGACACCGCCGCCCGCCCCGACCGGCGTGGTACGGCTGCGCCTGAGCAACGCCGATGAGTACGCCGACCTGCGCGGCCCCAACACCTGCGAGCTGCTTGACCCGGCGGAGAAGAAGGCTCTGCACGGCAGGCTCGGCCCCGACCCACTGCGCGCCGACGCCGATCCCGACCTGGCTTGGCGGCGGATCGGCCGCAGCCGAACCGCCATCGGGATCCTGCTGATGGACCAGTCGATCGTGGCGGGCGTGGGCAACATCTACCGTGCCGAGGCATTGTTCCGGCAGGGAGTGGATCCCTCCCGCCCCGGGCGTGACCTCACCCACGAGCGGTGGACGGCGATCTGGGACGACCTGGTGCTGCTCATGTCCGACGGGGTGCGCGTGGGCCACATCGACACGGTCAGGCCCGAGCACACGCCGGAGGCGATGGGCCGCCCGCCCCGCGTCGACGGGCACGGCGGCGAGGTCTACGTCTACCGGCGTTCCGGCATGCCCTGCTTCCTGTGCGGCTCTGAGGTCAGGGCCGGGGTGCTGTCCGGCCGCAACCTCTTCTGGTGTCCGGGCTGCCAGACCGGGTGACCGGGGGCGTCCGCCCGTGGATCCGCCGGGGACGGCACCGCGCACGGGTGACCGTGACAGGTCGTCACGGTCACCCGTCGCGACCGTCGGCGCCGGTGCCCTGGATCGTCGATCCCCCGCCGGGCCTATTCGAAGGCGACGCCCTTGTCGGGGCAGACGCCGACGAAAGGCCGGTCCGGCAGGTAGGTCCGCCATTCCGGTTCGCTGAGAGTCCTGCCGGTGAGGGCGCAGATCGCCGCGAACGGATCTGACGGGATGCCCGTTTCCCAGAGCTGGACGGTGCCGTCACCGGAAAGGGCCGTCAGGGTCGCGCCGTCCTGGCTGAACGCCACCGCCTCGACGGAGCCGCCGCGCCCCTTGAGCGTGACGGAGGCTTCGCTCCCCTCGCTCGTCCCCACATTCCACAGCCGAACGGTGCCGTCCTTGCCCGCGGCCGCCAGGACCGTGCCGTCCTGGCTGAACGCCATCGCCTCGGCGGGACCGACCTGCTCCTTGTAGGACGATGTGTGCGTCCCCGTTCCCCACAGCTGAAGAAGGTCGTCGGCGCCGACGGTCGCCAGACTCTCACCGTCAGGGCTGAACGCCATCAGGTAAGCCCGGTAATCAGCCCCCAAGACGCTGGAGTCTTTCTCGCCGAGACCGGGAAGATCGGTGATTCCGGGTAAAGCAGAGGAGACGTCGTCGTTTTCGGACAACGGGAGATGGAAGCCCTCCGTGACGTCCCACAGCCACAGGGTGCCGTCCTCGTCGATGCTGGCCAGGGTGTCACGGTCCGGACCGGGTAGCACCGAATCATAGACGGCGATGTACTTGCCGCCCTTCGGGTCCGCGAGGATCTCGCCCAGGCTGGAGAAAGGGCTGTGCTCCCTGAGCCTCTTACCGATCGGGCTGCGGGTCTCCACATCCCACAACCGGGCGGTGCCGTCGCCGCCCGCGGTGGCCAGGGTCGTGCCGTCCGGACCGAACGCCACATCGGAGACACGCCCCCTGTGTGTTTTGAGCGGTCCGCCGAGCCGCCTGCGGGTCCTCGTGTTCCACAGCCGGACGTCGCCGTGACGATCGCCGACGGCGAGGATCTCACCGTCCGGGCTGAGCGCCACCGACGAGCGGCCCTTGACGGCGGCCCTGAACGGGGCGCCCTTCGGCTGACGGGCTTTCGTGTCGTACGACAGGACGTTGCCGGACAGGTCACCGATGATCAGGGTTCCGCCGTCCTGGCTGAACGCGATCGACGAAAGACCTCCGGCATGGAGCTTGAGCGAGTCGCCGACCTGCCGGTGGGTTCTCGTTTCCCAGAACCGGATCTCATCGCCGTTGTCGCGGTTGAGGACGGCCAGGCGTGTGCCGTCCCGGCTGAGGGCCGTCAGCGGATGGGCTCCGGTGGAGGTCGCGGGGAGGGTGAACGACATGTCGCCTTTCTCCCTGCCGGCCGTCACATCCCACGACCGGACGGTGAGCCCCTCGGTGGCGGCGGGGCTCGCCGACCCGCTGTCCGGGCCCGTGCCGGTGGCGCCACCGGCGACGGTGGTCAAGGTCCGTCCGTCCGGGGTGATCGCGACCGCCGAGACGGGCCCGGCAGCGGCCTTGAAGCGCTGTTCCACCCGCTGCCCGGCCGTCGTGTCCCACAGCTGGACGAACCCGTCGTCGCCCGCGACGGCCAGGGTCCTGCCGTCCGGGCCGAACGTCAGGTTCCCGAGACCGTTTCCCGTGAGGGAGCCCGCGGCTGGCTTACCGGTTCTCGCGTCCCACAGCTGGACGGTGGCGCCGAGGCCGGTGGAAACACGCGTGATGGCCAGGGTCGCGCCGTCCGGGCTGAACGTCACCGCCCGGACGTCGCCACCGGCCTCGTTGGGCGGGCCGCTGACCGGCCTGCCGGTCCCGGTATCCCACAGATGGACGCCACCGGTGTTCCCGGTGGCCAGTGTGCCGCCGTCCGGGCTGAGCGCCATCGCGCCGACGACGCCGACACGCTTGTCCAGGAGGGGGCGGAGCGAGGTGGCCAGGGCGGCGAGCATGCCACGGCGGGTCTCGGGGCCCCGAGAGAAATGGTAGGCGGTCGCGGCGAGCTGGCCGGACAGGATCGGATCGGTATCGACCAGTGATTCACTCCTCATGATCAGATCCTGGGAAATGGCCTTCTTCGAGGCCTGCGTAAGAACCTCTTCCGACTCCCGCGGAACAGGCTCCGCACCCTGGCTTCCGGCGTTTCCTGCCCCTCCCTCAGGGCCGGTTTCGCCGTTCGTGCACGCGGCGATGCCCATGGGGGACAGCAAGCCGACCGTTATGAGGATCGCGGCGGCGACGCGGCCGCCGTCAAGACGCCCGCTCCGCGGGGCGACCCGTGCCTGTCCGGGTAAGAGGGCTGCCGCCCGGCGCTTTCGCTGCCCAGTCATGAGGTTCATCATGAAGCCGGAAAGCAACAATATAAAGTAAATCCAGAAAAACAGCGGCCGTCACGTGAAGAAAAACAAAAGACCGGCCAGTTCGACGATGAATCCGCACCGGATAGTTATCGGCCATATACGGCTCCGGCGGCTCCCGCTATTTCCGCGCACCGGTAAACGCTCTCACCGTTTTGTCGCGACTGCGCGACGGATTCGGGGCCGTCGGTCGCGCGCGGTCAGAGCAGGCGCAGCGCGGCCTCGACGGAGGCCTGGCTCGCCGGGACCAGGGGGAGGCGGACCGAGGCGGTGGGGATGCGGCCCTGGGCGTGCAGCACTCCCTTGATCACGGTGGGGTTGGGCTCGGCGAACATGCTCGCGGACATGGCGGACAGGCGGTGGCCGAGGGCGCGCGCGTGGGCGACCTCGCCGGAGCGCCAGGCCTCGGTCAGCTCGACGAACCGGCCGGTGTGCAGGTGGGCCGAGGCGAGGATGCCGCCGGAGCCGCCCAGGGCCAGCAGGGCGGAGAAGAAGGGGTCGTCCCCGGCCAGCACGGCGAAGTCTTCCGGCAGGTCCGCCAGGAGGGTGACGGTGTCCTGGTCGACGCCGCCGACCGCGTGCTTTACCCCGGCGACCATGGGGAGTTCTCCGAGGCGGCGCAGGGTCGCGGCGCCGACGGACTGCCCGGTCCGGTAGGGGATGTTGTAGACCACGATCGGCACCGGGGTCTGCTCGGCCAGCGCGGTGAAGTGGGCGAGCACCCCGGCCTCTGAGGGGCGGACGAACGACGGCACGGTGACCAGCGCGCCGGTGACCTCGGGCCAGGCCTTCAGGGCGCGCAATGCCTCGGCGGAGCCGCGGGTGTCGCTCGACCCGGCCCCGACGATCAGCTCCGCCGACCGCTCCCGGCACACCTTCGCGCACACCTCGACGACCGCCCGCCGCTCCTCCTCCGCGAGCATGGCGACCTCGGCGGTGGTGCCGAGCGCGACCAGACCGGCCGCGCCGTCCTCGATCGCGGCGTTCGCGAGGTCCTCGAGCGCGTCAAGGGCGATCTCGCCGTTCTCGGCGAACGGGGTGATCAGGGGAAGGTAAACACCACTGAGAGTCATGTTCCCAGCTTCGCGGCCGACGACCATGCAGGTCCAGTTCCGTTTTCTTCCGAGACCGTTAAGCTGAGCTGATGCTCGACGTGCGACGCCTCCGCCTGCTCCGCGAACTCTCCTACCGGGGCACGATCGCCGCGGTCGCCGAGGCCCTGATGTTCACCCCGTCCGCGGTCTCCCAGCAGCTCGCCGCGCTGGAGCGGGAGGCGGGGGTCGCGCTGCTGGAGCGGACGGGCAGGCGGGTGGTGCTGACCCCCGCCGGGACCGCGCTGGTCAGGCACGCCGAAGCCGTGCTCGAACGGCTCGAGCAGGCCACGGCCGAGCTGGCGACCGCCCGCACCGGCCTGGTCGGGACCATCAGGATCGGCGCCTTCCCGACCGCGACCCGCACCATCCTGCCCGCGGCCCTGGCCACTCTCGGCCGCGACCATCCCGGTCTCGAGCCGATGGTCGACGAGATCGACCCCGCGGAGGTCGCCCCCCGGCTCAGAGCCGGTGACCTGGACGTCGCCTTGATCCACGAGTACGACTTCGTGCCGGCGGCACCCGACCTCGCGCTGGACACCGAGCCGCTGCTCGAGGAGCCGATGTACCTCGCCTCCGGTGACGACGGCGACTCGCTCGTACGGCGCCGCGACGCCTCCTGGATCGTGTCGAAGCCAGGCACGCTCTGCTATGAGATGACCGTGCGAGCCTGTCAGGCGGCCGGGTTCGCCCCCAGGATCCGTCACCACATCGACGACTTCGCCGCCGTGCTCGCGATGGTCTCAGCGGGCCAGGGAGTCGCGCTCGTGCCCGAGCTGGGCGCGGCCGACCCTCCGGGGAACGTCCGACTCACCGAGCTGCCGATGCGGCGCCGTACGCAGATCGCCTTCCGGCGGGGAGCCGCGGCCCATCCGGCGCTGGCGGCCTTCACTGAGGCGCTGCGCTCGTCGATCTCCCGCTGAGGGCCACCCCTCCAGCACGACCCCGTTCTCCCGTGTGGGGATAATACAAGGCAGGCAATCTAAGCTTTACGCCTTTGGAACAGAAGGCTCTGAAACCAATCGGGTTAACGGATAACGGAGCGTGATAGTGGACGCGATGGACTGGACACTCCTGGCCGAGTTGCAAAGCGACGCTCGGCTGTCCTACAGCGAGCTCGCCCGGCGGGTGCACATGTCGGCTCCGGCCGTCGCCGAGCGCGTCCGGCGGCTCGAGGAGACAGGCGTGATCACCGGCTATCACGCGCGGGTCAACCCGGCGCTGGCGGGGCGCGGGGTGGCCGCACTGATCAGGATGTCGTGCTACGGCCCGCGCTGCGTGCTCCGCGACGAACAGGCGCTGGCCTGGCCGGAGATCCTGGAGGTGCACCGGGTGACCGGTGACACCTGCTGCCTGCTCCGGGTCGCCGCCTCCTCCATGACCGCCTTCGAGGAGCTGATCGACAAGCTCGCGCCGTACGGTCATCCGTCGAGCATGATGGTGCTGTCCAGCCCGGTCCCCTGGCGTCCTCTCTCCCCCTCCCAGGACGGCTGACCGCCCGGCGCCCTCCGCTCCCGCCTCTCCCCCGTGGGCGTTCCCACGCCCGGCGCCGCGCTATGACCTGCGGTCGGCGATCACTCCGGCGGTGGCGCGCCAGATCGGGGAGGCGGGGTCGATGACGTCGAAATGATCGCCCGACATTTCCAGATATGTCACTTCATCTCCGGACTCATCGGCGGCGCGTGCGTAGCGGCGGCTCACGTCGACCAGGTCGAGGTCGTCACCGCTGCCCTGCACGACGAGCTGAGGCACCCTCAGCGGAAGACGCTCGAGCGGGCTGGAGCGCCGGTAAATCTCCGGCACCTCGGTGACCGTCCCACCGAGGGCGCCCGCGACGGCGCCCGAGCTGAGATACCTGTGGTTCCCCTCGACCAGGTCGAGGACTCCGGCAAGGGAGACGGCGAGGGTGACCCGGGGGTCGTCGGCGGCGGCGCGGAGGGCGAGCTGCCCTCCCGCGGAGTGGCCGATCACCACGAGGGGGCCGGACGCGCTCTCGGCGGCGAGCGCGACTCCCTGGGCGACGTCCTCGGTGATCGCCGCCCAGCCATGCAGGTCGGGGGTGCGGTATTCGAGGTTCCAGGCGGCGAACCCCCGCTCGGCCAGGTCGATGCAGAGCGCGTCCATCAGGTCGGCCCCCCAGACGGAGCGCCAGTAGCCGCCGTGCACGAGCACCGCGACGGGCGGCTGCCCCTCGCTCTCGCGCGGCAGCCGTACCTCGGCCCACTGGCCGGGCTGCTCGCCGTAGGCGACCCTGCGCGCGGGATTTCGCAGCCGGTGCACGGCGTGCCGGATCGCCCAGGTCAGCCCGCCGACACCCCGCCCGTGCAGATGGGCGACCGCGGGTTCCCCCGGCTTCCCGGTCACGGGGGATGCGGCCTTCGTGAGGTCGAGCCAGACCGCGCCGGGGTGCTCGGGGATCAGGCTCCGCACTTCGGGATCCGGGCCGGGGACGACGACCAGGGCGCCGGGGAACTCCAGCGCGGCCCGCAGGCCCGGCAGGTCGGGAGCCGGGGAGACCCTCCCGTTGACGCCGAGGGCCGCGAACTCACGATCGGCGACCTCGGCGAGCAGCCGGAGGTCGGCGACCAGGCCTGGACCGGTTACCACGAGCACGTTCAGGGCGGGAGAGATCATCCGCTCATTGTCCTCCATCGGGCCGCCTGAGAAGGCTACGGTGTGCACGCGGGCGCCCAGGCGCGTACCCGTGCCGCCCGGGACCGCCGCGGCGGAACACCAGGCAAATTCGGGTGATCTTAGCGGAGGCGGTCACTTCCGTCACCCCCTGTCGGCCGATCTTTCCGCCCGGCGGAACTGAAGCGGGTATCTGATGGCATTTGTTATCTATGGGATAGTTGTCATGCGGAACAATCTCTAGCGGCGAAACTTCTGAGGCGTTAGCGTCTGCGCATGCGTCACGTTGATATCTCCGGCAAGAGGCTCCGCCTGAGGGAAGTCACCGTCGACGACGTGGACGCGCTGCATGCCGTTTACGGCGACCCCACGGCGACGGAGCACCTGCCCTTCGACCCTCGTACCCGCGAGGAGGTCGAAGGGATCGTCGCCGAGGCACTGCGGGCCGCCGACGTCGAGCCGCGGCGGCTGTACGTCCTCGCGGTGACCGACGCGGGGGACAGCAAGACCATCGGCGTCGCCAGGCTGCACATCGAGCACGACCACCCGCACAGCGCGGAGATCGGCATGGGCCTGCGCCCCGACCACTGGGGCAGGGGCATCGGCACCGACCTGGTCCGGCTGATCCTGGTGTTCGGTTTCCGGCATCTGCGCCTGCACCGCATCTGGGGCGCCCGCTCCCCCGCGAACACCGCCGCCCAGCTCACGATGCTGGTCGCCGGGATGGTCGAGGAGGGCAGGATCAGGCACCACGTGCGGGCCCGCGGCGCCTGGCGCGACTCCGTCGTCCACTCGGCGATCGAGGACGAGTGGGAGGGCTACCGGGACGTCTGAGGAGAGGCCCTGACCGGCCCCGGCCCGTGGGCGGTTCCCGCCGCATAGGCTGATGCGAGCCAGCTCAGCCGACAGACGGGGACACATGGACACGGGGCTGACCTTCCGCCTGTTCGGCGCCTTCGAGGTCGCCGACGCCGCGGGGCGCCCGTTCGACCTGGGCACCCGTAAGCAGCGCGCCGTACTGGCGATGCTGGCCCTTGAGCCGGGCCGGGTCGTCCCGCTGGACCGGCTGATCGACGAGCTGTGGGCGGGCGAGGCGCCCTCGGGGGCGACGGGCACGCTCCAGGCGTACATATCCCACCTGCGCAGGGTGCTCGAGCCTGAGCGCAGGCCCCGGACCCCGCCCAGGCTCCTGCTCACCCGCGAGCCCGGCTACCTTCTCGCCGTCGCCCCCGGCCAGGTCGACCTGACGCGCTTCACGGCGTGGGCCGAGGACGGAGGCCGTGCGCTGGCGCGGGGAGAGCACGGCGAGGCCCGCAGGGTGCTGGAGCGGGCGCTGGCCCTGTGGCGAGGGAACCCGCTGGAGGAGTTCGCCGCGCTCGAGTTCGCCCGGCCCGTGGCCGCCAGACTCGCGGAAGTGCGGGTCGCGGCCGTCGAGGACCGGTTCGAGGCCCTGATGGCGCTGGGCGAGGGCGCCGCGTGCGTGCCGGACCTGGAGTCGCTGGTCGAGGAGTTCCCCTACCGGGTACCGGGAGCGAGCGTGGGGGCTGCTGGTGCTGGCGCTGTATCGCGCGGGCAGGCAGGCCGACGCGCTCGGCGCGCTGTCCAGGGAGCGGGCGACCGAGCGGCTCGAGCTGACCCCGTTCAACGCCGCGGACGTATCGTCGTACCTGCGTCTGCGGATGGTCGAGGAGGCTCCGGAGCTGGTCACCGTGCTGCTGGAGCGGAGCGGGGGAAACCCCTTCTACCTGGGCGAGCTGGTCCGCCTCAGGGAGAGCGAGCAGGGCCTGTCCGCCGCGCTGCCGCCCGGGGCACGCGACGTCATCGGGCGTCGCGTCGCCAGGCTCCCCGAGGAGACGCGAGAGCTGCTCGGGGTCGCCTCGGCCGCCGGGCGCGACGTGGAGACCGCCCTACTCGAAGCCGTCATGGAGATCCCGGTCGAAGAGGTGATGTCCTTGCTGGAACCGGCGGTGGCCACCGGACTGCTGTCCGAGGTTCCCGGCGGCTTCGACTACCGCTTCTCCCACGCCCTGGTGCGCGACGCGCTATACTCGGGCCTCGGCCGCCTGGCACGGGCCCGGCTGCACCTGAGGATAGGCGAATACCTCGAGAGGCTGCCTGAGGCGGAGCCGGTACGGCTCGCCCACCACTTCGCCGCGGCGGCGAAGGCGGGCGGCACGGCGAAGGCCGTCGAGCACGCGGGCCGCGCGGCACGGCACGCGACGGCACGGCTCGCCTACGCCGAGGCCGTCGAGCTGTGGGAGCTGGCGCTTTCCTGCCTGCCCCCCGGCGACGAGGCGGCCCGGTGCGCGGTGCTGACCGAGCTCGGGCAGGCCCGCCGTACCGTGGGGAACGCCGAGGGCGCCTTCCGTGACCTGCAGGAGGCGATCGGCCTGGCCCTGCGCACCGGCGACCGCGCGGCGCTGGTCTCCGCGATCATCGTGTTCGGCGGCTTCACCATGTGGAACTGGCGCCCGTACGGCGTGGTGGACGCGGGAATGGTCGCTGTCCTCGAGGACCTGCTGACCGGGCCGCTGAACGACGGCGACCGGGCCGCGCTGCTGGGCACGCTAGGCATGGAGCTGTACTACGGCCCCCGGCGAGCCGAGGGTGAGCGGTACGCGCTCCAGGCGGTGGAGATCGCCCGCGGCCTGGACAACCCCGGACTGCTCGCCCGCACCCTGAACAACTACCTGCTGGTGAGCTGGATCCCGGGGCGCAACGCCGAGCGGCTGGACGCGGCCGAGGAGATGCTGGCCATCCCCGGCCTGCCCAGAGCGGCCCAGCTCGTGGCACGGGTGCTGAGGATGGCCTGCCTGCTGCGCGCGGGTGACCTGACGGAGTGGGACCGTGACCTGGCCCGGTGCGAGAGGCTCCTGGACGAGGTTCGCCGCCCTGAGCTGGAGGCGATGGTACGCATCGCCGAGACCGCCAAGTGCACGATGGAAGGGCGCTGGGCGGACGCCGAGGCGCTGATCGGCCAGTTCGACGACGTCCTGTACGGCTCCAGCCTCTGGCAGGGCGCCGAGTTCCGCAGGCTGGTGACGATGTTCACCTGTGAGCGCGGGCGGGACCGGGGACGGGTCGCAGGCATGCTCGACGAGCTGGTCACGGTGGCCGAGCAGCCGGCGATGGTCCCGCTGCGCCCCGTCGCGGTGCTGGCCGCGCTGGACGCGGGACGGGAGGACCTCGCGCGGGAACTGGCCGCCCACTGGGGCACCGAGGTCGGCGAGGACTGGATCGCCGACTTCCTACTCCCCGTCTGGGGGATCGTCTCCGCCTGGCTCGGCGTCCCCGATCCCGCGCCGCTCTACGATGCGCTCCTGCCGCGCGCCGACCAGCTGATCGTCGCGGGAACGGGCTGCGCGACCTGGGGTTCGACCCATCACGTGCTGGCCGGGCTGGCGGCGCGGCTCGGCCGTACCGTCTCTGCTCGGGAACACGCCCACGCGGCGGCGCGGGCGCACCGCGCGCTCGGCCTGCTCTATTGGGAGGAGCGGAGCCTGGCGCTACTGGAGGGCCTCGAAACGAGCCACGCGGCGGGTCTCTCCCCTTCCGGAGATGTCGTGACGGAATTGCCGCCTTTTTTGCCAACAAAAAGCGCAAAATAGGCCTAGAGTCCGCGCATGTGAGTGACAGTTCCATCCTCCCCGTGCGTGGACGCGCCGTGCGGCCCTCAGGCAGGCACCGCAGGCCCGTGCCCTCCCACCTCCCGCCCGAGGCACCCGCTCTGGTGCTGGCCACGCTCGGTGATGCCTCAGGCGTCACCGCCGAGCTAGCGGCCTTGATCCGGGGGGATAATCCGCAGATCGAGGTCCGGCTGGCCAGTCTCGGCGAGGACGGCAAGGAGCTGACCTCCGCTCTGGAGGACGCCGCCCGCGAGCGCCCCGAGGACAGCATCGCCGCCGTCGTGGTGCCACTGCTGACCGGCCCGCACCCGGTCGCGGACCGCCTAATCGCCGGCGCGGTCGCGTCGAGCGGGGTTTCGGTCACGGTCACGGAGTCGCTTGGCCCGCACCCGCTGCTCGCGGAGGCGCTGCACATCCGCCTGGCGGAGAGGGAACTGGCCAGGGCCGACCGGATGCGGCTGCTCAACGTCTCCAGCCCCGTCGACGCGGTCGTCATGGTCACGGTCGGCGGAGAGGGCGCGGCGGCCGAAGCGCAGCCGACGGCCGTGCTGCTGGCCTCCCGGCTGACGCTGCCCGTCCTGGTCGCCTCGCTGGACAGCGCGCCCGACGTCGCGGGAGCGGCCGAACGGCTGCGCGGCATCGGCGCGCAGCGCATCGCGCTGTCCCCGTGTCTCATCGGTCCCGAGGCCGATCCGGGGCTGGCGAGCGCGGCCGCGGCGAGGATCGGCGCCGACTGCGCCGACGCGCTCGGCGCGCACGGGCTCGTGGCCGACCTGGCCGCCCGCGCCTACGGGAGCGTCCTGGCCGCTGGATGACGTGAGAGATCCTCTCGGGCGGGTATCCGCCAGGTACGGCATCGCCAGAGAGGATCGACCCATGTTGTTTGGAAAAGAACACGTCAAGCGCTATCGCGAGACCGACGGCGCCGAGGGGCACGACTGGCAGGGCACCACGGCCCTGATCCTGACCACCACGGGACGCAGGACGGGCGAGAAACGCGACGCGCCGCTCATCTACCAGCGCCACGATGACGACTATCTGGTCGTGGCCTCCAACGGCGGCGCCGACGCTCCACCGACCTGGTATCTCAACCTGCAGGCCGACCCCGAGGTCGAGGTCCAGGTGCTGGGAGACCGGTTCAGGGCGAGGGCGCGCACGGCGACGCCCGAGGAGAAGCCAGAGCTGTGGCCGATCATGACCGCCGCCTGGCCTCCCTACGACGAGTATCAGACGAAGACCGACCGGGAGATCCCGGTGATCGTGCTGGAACGCCTCTCAGCGTGAGCCCGGCTTGAGCGCGCGTCACGCGCGCTCAGGCGCCGAGTGGGGAGGGGTCAGGGCTCCAGCCAGACGTAACCGGCGAAACGGCCGGTCTGCTGGTCCCGGCGATGGGAGAACAGTTCCGCCGTCTCGATGGTGCAGCGGGTGTCGTGGGTGACCTCTCGCACCCCCGCCTTGGCGAGCTGCGAGATGATCGCGGCACGCAGGTCCAGGGCGGGGGTGTCGTCCCGGGTGATCGACCACGCCTCGGGCAGCACGGCCGCGACCTCGCTGCGGAGCCGGGCGGGGACCTCGTAGCAGCTGCCACAGGCCATTGGGCCGATCAGGGCGGTCATCCTCGCCGGGTCGGCGCCATGCCGCACCATCTCCTCGACCAGGGCGGGAACCACGCCGAGGACGGTGCCGACCCGGCCCGAGTGTGCGGCCCCGACCAGGCCCGCCCCGGAGTCGGCCAGCAGGACGGGGGCGCAGTCGGCGCAGAGCGCCGCCAGGCCGAGGCCGGGGACGTCGGTGCAGACGCCGTCCAGCGGTGGCGGGTCGTCGCCGAACGGCTCGGTCACGTAGCGGACGTCCGCGCTGTGCACCTGCCGCATGAACACGACCCGCTCCAGGCCGAACTCGGCGGCGGTCCTGGCCCGGTTGACGGCGACCGCCTCCGGGTCGTCGCCGCACATGCCCCCGAGATTGCGGCTGCCGTACGGCTCCGCGCTGACACCGCCGTCGCGGTTGGTGATCCTCATTTGAAAGTTCACGGCCCCGACCTTACCGACCCGTGGAACCCCCTTCTTGGTGCGTTCGTTATCCAGAACGACAGATCCCCACAGGAATTGGGAGCGTCATGACAAAGATCGCTTATGACCGGAAGGAACAGCTCCAGCAGATCGAGAGCGGCCTGCTACCGGGCGAGCAGATCATCGCCGTCTACGACGCGATCGGCGCGGGCACCGGCTTCCTCGGGCTGACCGACAAACGGGTGATCGTGCAGGACAAGTCCTTCGTGGGAAAGAGGGTCGCGCTCACGAGCATCCCCTACGACAAGGTCTCCGCGGTCAGCGTGGTGAGCAACAGGTCCTTCGCCGGCTCGTTCTTCTCCTCGGGGGCGATCGCCATCCATGTGGGAACCCACACCTACGAGGTCGAGTTCCGCGGCGACGACAAGGCCCATCACGTGCACAACGTGATCCTGCACTTCATCACCACGGGCTGAGCCTCCCGTGGTCGCCCCGGCGCGCCCCGCGTCGCGGCGGCCCGAGCCTCCCCAGCCGCTCGGGGGCGTCAGCGGACGGTGATCCGGAAGATCCGGTCGGAGCCTTCCGGCTGTCCCCCGTTGCTCGTGGCCAGCCAGAGCCGGTCGGTGCCCGGAATCCTGGTCACGGTGCGCAGCCTGCCGTAGGAGCCCGTGTAGTAGGCGGTGGGGGCGGCGGTGCTCTCCCCCTGGCACAGCGGGATGCGCCAGAGCCGCTGTCCGCGCAGCGCCGCCATGTAGACGACGTCGCGGACGATCGCGATGCCGCTCGGCGAGGCGACGGAGACCGGCCATGTCCGCTTGGGGTTGGTCATGCCCACGACGTCGCAGGTGCCCTCGCAGACCGGCCAGCCGTAGTTGAGGCCCGGCTTGATCAGGTTGAGCTCGTCGACGGCGGCGTTGCCGAGCTCCGACTCCCAGAGGCGCCCCCGGGAGTCCCAGGCGATGCCCTCCGGGTTGCGGTGGCCGTAGCTGTAGACGAGGGTGCCGAAGGGGTTGCCCGGCGCGGGCGCGCCCGAGGTGGTCATCCGCAGGATCTTGCCGTTGAGCGAGTCACGGTTCTGCGCGGTCTCGGGGTTCTGCGCGTCGCCGGTGGTGGCGTACAGGTAGCCGTCGGGCCCGAAGGCCAGGCGCCCGCCGTTGTGGTTGGCGTTCTTGGCGATGCCCCGCACCAGGACCGTGTAGCCGCCGAGCACGCCGTCGTCGTCGTAGGTCATCCTGGCGATCCGGTTGCCCTCGGCGGCGGTGTGCATGAAGTACACGTAGTGGTTTCTCGTCCAGCGGGGGTCGACCGCGACGCCGAGCAGGCCGCCCTCCCCGTCGGTCGTCACCGTCTCGGGCACCGTGCCCACCTCGATCTTTCCCCCGGCGAACGTGGTCACGAAGACCTTGAAACTGTCGCGTTCGGTGACCAGGGCGCTCCGCCCGCCGGGCAGCCAGGCGATCCCCCAGGGGATCGACCAGCCCGCCGAGACCTGGGCGATGCCGGACGGCACTCCGCCGCCGCACCACACGGCGGCGGGCCCCGTCGTCCCGCCCGGCCCCGAAGAGGGGCATGCCACCCCGGAAGGCGCCGTGACCGCCGCCACGGCCGGTGACCCGGATGCCGTGGCGACCGTGGACAGACCGAGAGCCACCGCGAGGAGCGCTCCGAAAGAGCACCCCGCGAGCCTTCCAAAAAGCATGACATTCCCCCGACTTTTCATGTCAAATCCATTGGCGCACCCGCGCAAGATCGGATCTGTTCTACCCGCTCGCCTGGCCTTCCACTCGGGTCGCCCGAAAGGCGCCGACGACCCCGACCGGCGGTGGGTACGAGCTGCGCCATATCGCAGCGCGATCCCATGCCACAGACACCCGCCGCATAACACACAGAAACAGAATCACGCGAAGGCCGACCCGCACACCATTTCACCGGACGTGACCGAATCTAATTCCGGCCCAGCTGAAACTCATGTCAATACTGACATAGTGGTATTGCGATGGTAAAGTAAAATGGCTGTTGTCAATGGAACCAGCGAATGCGCCGGGTCTTCTGGTTGCGGCGCGGCCCTCACCGGTGACCCCCGTTAACAGGATTGCCCATGCAGGCACCCAGGCTCCGGCCAGGCGATGTCGGCAGTATGTCAGGAGAGTCCGGGCCGGATGAGTCGAAGCTCCGCCCTCTCGGGAGTGACGGCGGGTGCGGTCCCCTCCGCACTCATCGGACGCGGTACCGAGCTGCGGGCGCTTTTGGTGGCGATCACAAATCCGCCTTCGGTGACGCTGGTGGAGGGTGCAGCGGGCATCGGCAAGACCCGGCTGGTCACAACGGCGGTCAATCACCTGCGTAGGGCCGGGCGCACCGTATTGGTCGGTCGCTGCCAGCAGATCCGCGCCCCCTTCCCTTACGGCCCGATTCTCGATGCCCTACGACACCTGGCCAACTCCTTACCCGCGAGACAGCACCTCAGCCCGGTCACCGGGGTGCTGCGCGGCCACCTGCCCGAACTCGCCGGCGGCCTGCCCCCCGCCGCCGCCCTCCTGGAGGATCCCCGGGCTGAGCGGCACCGACTGTTTCGCGCGGTCCACGCCCTGCTGACCGCCGCACCCGCCGTGATGGTGGTGGAGGACCTGCACTGGGCCGACGAGGACACAAGGGACCTGCTGTACTTCCTCAGCGGCCAGATGCCTCGGGGCCTGTCGCTGGTGGCGACCTTCCGGCGGCACGATCTGCCGGTCCCGGGACTGCCCCTGGGACGCGCCTACCGGCGCTCACCCGGTACGGCCAGCGAGACCATCTCACTGACACCCCTCGACGTCGACGGAGTGCGCGCTCTGGCACGCGCACTGTTGGGCCGCGACATCACCGCCTCCTTCGCCGCGAAGCTGCTCGGGTGCACCAGCGGCATCCCGTTCGTCATCGAGGAGGTGCTTCGCACACTGCCCGATGTCCAGCAAGAGGAGGAGGAACTGGAGGAAGTCGACCGTATGCCCGTTCCGCTGCTCATACGCGAGGCGATAGCCGAGCGGTTGTCGGGTATGTCCGCCCTCGGGCTGCGGGTGACCCACGCCGTCGCGGTACTTCGCTCGCCGGCTGACGAGCCGTTGATCACCGCGGTCTGCGGACAGACCTCGGACACCGATGATGACAAGACAGCGGCAGGGCTTCGTGAGGCGCTGGAAGCCGATGTGTTGGGTGAACACGAGGGTCACTACGGTTTCCGTTATGCCTTGGCGTGCCAGGCCGTCTACGACACGATTTCCGGCCCAGACCGCAGGTTGGCCCATCTGCGGGCATTGGCCGCGCTCACGCGGGCCGACTCGTCGTCGCCGGCCGAGCTGGCCTTCCACGCCCGGCACGGGGGTGACCTCGAGGCGTGGCAGCGCTACGGCAGTGCCGCCGCCGACCACGCCATGGCGCTCAGCGACATCCCGCAGGCCGTCGAAATTCTCGGCGACCTGCTCGCCGACCCCAAGCTACCGCGATCCGGTCGCGACGCACTGATCGTGCGTCTCAGCGGGCTGGCCCTGAGCGGCCTGTCCCACCAACGAGTCATCCGACTGCTGCGGCGCCTGCTGTCCGACCCTCTGCTGCCCAGGGACGTGCGCGGCGAGGTCCGGCTGAATCTCGGCCAACTGCTGTGCAATCACGCCGGTGTCATCGCGGCCGGACGGCAAGAGATCATCAGCGCGCTCGCCGACCTGTCGGACCGACCCGCCACCGCCATCCGCGCGCTTGCCTTGCTGATGACGCCCACGTGGGGAGAGGAACCGCTCAGCAGGCACGTCGAGTGGGCCGAGCAGGCCGAACGGCTGCTGGTCTCCTGTCGCGATCGCGAGCTGGCAGCCACGGTACGCGCCAACAGGATCGCCTTCGCCGTGTCAGTCGGTTCGCCGGAGCTGTTCACCCTGGCCGAGGCCCTTCCCACCGACGACTCCTCGGCGACCATACGGCGCCACACCGCTTTCACCTACGCCGCCCTGTACGACGGTGCGATCACACTCGGCCACTACCTCGCCGCCAGACGATTCGGCGAGAAGGGCAGGCGGATCGCCGAAGAGACCGGCGCCCTGTATGCGGCTCATCTCATGGAGGTGACCTCAACCCGGCTGGACTGGCTGACCGGACACTGGGACGGGCTGCGGAAACGGGCCGCCGCGATAGTGGAGGGAAGCCGGGAGACGCCCCTTCTGACACTGGACGCACGACTGGTCCTGGGGCTGCTCGCATTGGCCACCGGCGAGTGGCAGGAGGCCGAAGACCACCTGTACGCCACCGGCCCGCACGACCCCGCTTCTGCCTTCCAGCCGTTGCTGGCGACCGCGTCCGCCGGGTTGATCAACCTGCACCTGGCCCGGGGCTCGGTGGAGGCCGCGGTCGGCGAGGCCGGCCAGGCGGTGGAAAGACTGCGCCGCAAAGCGGTGTGGGTGTGGGGTGAACATCTGGTACCCTCCGCCGTCGCCGCCCTGCTCAAGGCGGAGCGTACCGACGAGGCGACCGGGCTGGTCGCCGAGTTCGCGGCCGGGATAGCAGGCAGGAGTGCCCCCTCCGCCGAGGTAGGGCTCGGCCTGGCGCACGCCATGCTGGCCCATGCCGAAGGCCGCTACGCCGCCTCCGCCGATCTCTTCGCCGAGACCCGCGCCGCGCAGGAGGCGATGCCCCAGCCGTACGGCGCCGCACGCTCGATGGAGGCGGAGGCGGAGGCACGGCTGAACCTCGGCGACCACGTGGCGGCGACACAAATCCTGACCTCGGCGGCCGAGCGGTTCGCCCGGCTTGGGGCGACCCACGACGCGGCGCGCTGCCGCAGTACCCTGCGAACGATCGGCGCGGGAATCCTGCTGCCCAAAGGAAAGCGCGGCAAGGAGGGGGCACTGTCTCCGAGGGAGAGCGAGGTCGCCAGGCTGGTCGCCCTCGGCCGCACCAACGCGGAGATCGCCGAGGTGCTGTTCCTTTCCCCGCGCACCGTCGAGGCACACGTGGCCAAAGTGCTGCGCAAAGTCGGCGTCCGCTCCCGCACCGAGGTGGCGCTGCACGATGAGGAATGAGCCTCTCCGCGGGGAGGGTTCCCCGGGAGTCATGTGGCCATCTCGGTGGCCCGGGAGCGTTGGCATCGGTTCTGCGGCATCGTGGACCAGACGACATCAGCCGCGGTGCGCGTCAGGTCAGACGCGCGCCCACAGGAAGTCGTAGTTCGGCGGTTCCCAGCCCGGGTAGGCCGTGTGCGCCGCGAGGCACCTGTAGGTCGAGCCGCCGTAGGTGACCAGGTCACCCACCCGGTAGGCCGTTCCCGCCTTCCATGGGGGTGCGGAGGGGGTGGTCGGGGTGGAGGTCGGGGTGATCGTGGGGGTCGGCGTCGGCACCGGGCCGGTGAAGTTGGCCACGAAGTCGAACGTCGCCTCCCTACCGGAACCGACCGTGCGCA
>NZ_JBFBCE010000107.1:0-32136 GCF_040689595.1 Streptosporangium sp. NPDC051023
GAGGTCCGCGCCGACATCCACGAGGCCTTCCTCAGCCTGGCCTGCGCTCTGATCTGCTGGCGCCGTCTGAGCTCATTGCGTTAGGAGTTATAAGAGGTTCCGCTGAGATAGACCTGCCTGGCCAGCGTGGTCGTCTGGCCGGTTGAGCGTCGCCAGGTGGTCCCCGAGGGGTGCGCGGTGAGCAGCACCATGATCCAGCGCTCTTTCGGCCCGACGAGCCCGGTGGTGTGCAGTACCGGGTGGCCGAGGTCGGGGACCGGGGATGCGGCCGTGGTTGCGGCGGCGGCGGTCTGCGCCACGGCCGAAACCGTGGTGGAAGCGGTGGCCGACGCCGGGGGGGGCTGAGCGGTGGGCGGGGCGGTGGCTTCGGACGGTGTGCTTCCCGGGGCTGTCTGCGAGGCCGTCCCCGCGCCCGCGGCCGGTACGCACCGGATCGGAGGCGTCGAGCCGTACCCCGACCAGCCCTGCTTGACCGCCCAGGGGCGGGGGACCGCGCGGGGGATGCCGAAATACTGGTCGAAGCCGTCGGAGCCACACTGCTCGGCGTTGCGCAGGTGGCCGAGGACGAGGCGGCTGACCCGCGGAGCGGCGCCGTCGAGCAGGTAGCGGTAGGTCCGGGCCACGTCCATCGCGCTGAGCGAGGTGTAGCCCCAGAAGCCCGGCTTGTCGGCGGGCGGAGGAGCGGTGTCGGTCAGCCGCAGTTTGCGCGCCATCCGTTCGACGATCCTGCCTTGGCCACCCCTTCTCCAGAAGGAGGTCGCGGCGTCGTCGTCGCTGACCCGCAGCATCTTCCTGAGCAGGGCGAGGTCGTTCCCGGGGACGCTGCCGTGCGACTCCAGATAGTCGATCGCGATCATGATCTTCACCACCGACGCAGACCGAAACCTCCGGTGCGCGTCGCGCTGCGCGGTGACCCTGCCCATCTGCCGGTCGAAGACCACGTATCCGGCGCGCACCCCGGCGGGCACGTACGGCTTGGCGGCGGCGGCGGAGGCGGGGCCCGCGGCGGCCAGGAGGGGCAGGGTGGTCGTGATGACCGTCAGGAGGCGTTTCACCCGCAAATGCCTACCAGATCCCGGCGCTCCGCGGGTGTCCTGTGGCGTTCCCGCCTCGGCAGGGCAGGCCGGATCCACTGGTGTCACCGGGCTCGGACCCGATCCGCCGGATCCGCTCGCCTGATTCACCGGACAGGAGCCGCCGGAGCCGCCGAAGTGGAGCCGCTGATCGGCGCCGGCCCGTCGAGCCGGTTCCACCGGGCCGCCGGGTGGGGAAGGGTAATCTCCCACCCTAAATGCAACTAAACCTGTAGGAATTACTGGTTTTGGTGTTATCGTCATGACATGTCGGCAGCTCATCTCCATCTCGCCGTCGCTCTGGACGGCGCCGGATGGCATCCGGCGGCCTGGCGCGACCCCGCCGCCTCTCCGAAAGACCTGTTCACCGCCGCCTACTGGGCCGGGCTCGTGGCCGAGGCCGAGCAAGGCCTGCTCGACTTCGTCACCATCGAGGACACCCTGGCCCTGCAGACCACGCGTCTGGACGGCCCCGACGGCCGTACCGACCAGGTGCGGGGCCGATTCGACGCCGTCGTCCTGGCGTCCAGGATCGCCCCGCTGAGCCGGCGGATCGGGCTGGTGCCCACGGTCACGACCACCCACACCGAGCCCTTCCATATCGCCAGCGCCCTGGCCACCCTCGACTACGTCAGCGGCGGCAGGGCCGGATGGCGCGTGCAGCTCTCGGGACGGAGGTCAGAGGCCGCTCACTTCGGCCGCCGGGACATCCCCGAGCTCGGACCGGCGCAGGCCGTCGCGCTGGACGACTTCCCCATCTACCACGACCTGTTCAACGAGGCCGGGGACGTCGTCGAGGTCGTGCGTCGCCTGTGGGACAGCTGGGAGGACGACGCGGTGATCCGCGACGTGGAGACCGGCCGTTTCATCGACCGCGACAAGCTCCACTACGTGGACTTCGAGGGGCCGCAGTTCAGCGTCAAGGGTCCCTCGATCGTCCCGCGCCCGCCGCAGGGACAGCCGCTGGTCACCGCGCTGGCCCACTCGCGCCTGCCGTACGAGTTCGCCGCGCGCGGCGTCGACGTCGAGTACATCACGCCGCACGACGGCGACCAGGCACGCGTCATCGTGGCGGAGATCCGCGAGATCGGAGGGGTCCAGCCGAAGGTCTTCGCCGACCTGGTCGTCTTCCTGGACGAGACCGCGCAGGCCGCCAGGGACCGCAGGTCCCGGCTCGACGACATCGACGGTGCGGCGTACGTCTCGGATGCCGCGATCTTCGCGGGTACCCCGGAGCAGCTCGCCGACCTGCTCCTCGAATGGCGTGAGGCGGGCCTCGAGGGCTACCGGCTGCGCCCCGCCGTACTGCCGACGGACCTGAACGCGATCACCCGCGGCCTGGTCCCCGAGCTGCGCCGCCGCGAGGCGTTCCGCGGCGAGTACGAGGCGACCACCCTCCGCGGGCATCTCGGGCTGTCCCGTCCGGCCAGCCGTTACGCAGGGAGCAGCCGATGAAGCAGGTCATCCTCGCCGCCCACTTCCCGGGCGTGAACAACCAGACGGTCTGGAGCGATCCAGCCTCGGGCAGCCAGATCGACTTCTCCTCCTTCGTTCACCTCGCGCAGACCGCGGAACGCGGCCGGTTCGACTTCTTCTTCCTCGCGGACGGGCAGCGGCTGCGCGAGCAGCGCGGCAGGATCCACGATCTCGACGTGGTCGGCCGCCCCGACTCGATCACCGTGCTCTCCGCTCTGGCCGCCGTCACCGACCACCTCGGGCTGGTGGGGACGATCAACGCCACCTTCAACGAGCCGTACGACCTCGCACGCAGGCTCGCCACCCTCGACCACCTGTCCGGCGGCAGGGCCGGATGGAACGTGGTCACCTCCTCGGACGCCTTCACCGGGGAGAACTTCCGCAGGGGTGGCTACCTGGACTACTCCGAGCGCTACGAGCGCGCCCAGGAGTTCGTGCGGACCGCGCGCGAGCTGTGGGACTCCTGGGCGGCCGAGGACCTCGTCGCCGACCCCGTCGCGGGAACCTTCGCCGCGGCGAACGCGGGCGAGTTCGCCCACCAGGGCACCTACTTCGACATCTCGGGCCGCTTCAACGTGCCGCGCACTCCTCAGGGTCACCCACTGACCATCCAGGCCGGAGACTCCGACGGGGGCAGGGAGTTCGCCGCGGCCAACGCCGACGCGATCTTCTCCAGGCACGGCACGCTGGAGGACGGGCAGGCCTTCTACCGCGACATCAAGGCCAGGGTCGCCGCGCACGGCAGATCGCCCGACTCGCTGAAGATCCTTCCTGGCGTCACGTTCGCGCTCGGCGACACCGACGCGGAGGCCCAGGAGAACGCCGACCACATCCGGCGGCAGCAGGTCAGCCCGCAGACCGCGATCCTGCTGCTCGAGCAGGTCTGGAACCGGGACCTGTCGTCCTACGATCCCGAGGGCCCGCTGCCGGAGATCGACCCGCTCATCTCCGACGACTCCATCATCAAGGGCCGTACCCGCCTGACCAGGGATCCGCTGCAGACGGCGGCGCAGTGGCGGGCACTGGCCGAGGAGAAGCGGCTCGGCATCCGCGACCTGATCATCGAGGTCAGCGGCAGGCAGTCCTTCATCGGCTCGCCCGCGCGGGTGGCCGAGCAGATCAACACGTTCGTGCAGAGCGACGCCTCCGACGGCTTCATCCTGGTGCCGCACCTCACACCGACCGGTCTCGACGAGTTCGTCGACAAGGTCGTCCCGCTGCTGCAGGAACGTGGCGTGCTGCGCACCGAGTACGAGGCCACGACTCTCCGAGGCCACCTCGGGCTGGAGGGCGGAGCGTGAAGTTCCTTGCCATCACGCTGATCGCGCACGGGCCCCACCCGATCACCGGCGAGCTGAAGTCGACCAACGCGCGCCTGCGCGAGGTCGTGGACAACGCGGTCCTCGTCGAGGAGCTCGGCTTCGACGGCTTCGGCGTGGGGGAGCGGCACGAACGCCCGTTCATCTCCTCCTCCCCGCCGGTCGTGCTGAGCCACATCGCCGCGAAGACGTCCACGATCAGGCTGTTCACCGCCGTCACCACGCTCAGCCTGCTCGACCCGGTCAGGGCATTCGAGGACTACGCGACCCTCGACCACCTGTCGGACGGGCGCCTCGAGCTGATCATCGGCAAGGGGAACGGCACCGCGCAGGCCGAGCTCTTCCACGTGACCGCCGAGGACCAGTGGGACCGCAACCGCGAGAGCTACGAGCTGTTCCGCCGTCTGTGGCGGGAGGACAAGGTGACCTGGTCCGGCAGATTCCGGCCCTCGCTCACCGAGGCCGAGACCTGGCCGCGTCCGCTGCAGCGGCCGATCCGCGTCTGGCACGGCAGCGCGACCAGCGAGGAGTCGGTCGACCTGGCCGCCCGGTACGGTGACCCGCTCTTCTCCGCCAACGTCACCAACCCGGTCGAGCCGTACGCCGAGTTGGTCCGCCACTACCGGGAACGCTGGGAGTTCTACGGCCACGACCCCGCGGACGCCCTCGTCGGCGCGGGCAGCGCGGGGTTCTACGCGGCCAGGACCTCCCAGGAGGCCGTCGAGACCTACCGGCCGATCTACGACGCCAGGCTCGTGCTGTTCAAGAAGAACGGGGTCGACCCGGTCTTCCACACGCTGGAGGACGCCATCGAGCGCAGCTCGATCCTGGTCGGCAGTCCTCAGCAGATCATCGACAAGGTTCACCGCTACCACGAACGGCTCGGGCACGAGGTCATGCACCTGTCCGCCGACGCCGACGGCCTGACAGACAAGCAGCACCGGGCCAGCCTCGAACTCTTCCAGAGCGACATCGCCCCCGTGCTGCGCAGGGAGATCCCCAGCAGGCCCTTCCCCGGATACGGAAGCCAGCAGCAGCACGAAAGGCAGTCATGACCTCACTGTCCATCCTCGACCTGTCCCCCGTTCCCTCGGGCGGCACGACCGGCGACGCACTGCGCAACACCCTCGACCTGGCCAAGCGCGCCGAGGAGTTCGGCTACCGGCGCTACTGGCTGGCCGAGCACCACTTCGCCTCCGGCGTGGCCAGCGCGGCGCCCGCCGTGCTCATCGGCCTGGTAGCCGCAGCGACCAGCACCATCAGGGTCGGCTCAGGCGCCGTGCAGCTCGGTCACCAGACGGCACTGGCCGTGGTCGAGCAGTTCGGCCTGATCGACGCGCTGTACCCGGGCCGGATCGATCTCGGCCTGGGCCGCTCCGGGCAGCGCAGGACGGAGCTGGTGGCCGAGGCGAAGACGCCTCCGCCGCACCAGCCCGCCAGGGTCGTGGACGGGCTGCTCATCCCCGAGCCGTTCTCCTTCGCGGCGATCGCCACCTCCCCGCTCTTCGCGCTGTACAGCTCGCTGCTGCAGCAGCCGGGGGCGCAGAGCCCGGACTTCGCCGACCAGGTCGACGACATCATCGCCCTGCTGGCCGGTACCTACCGGTCCGCGGAGGGGCTGGCCGCGCACGCCGTACCGGGGGAGGGCGCGGACGTGGAGTTGTGGATCCTGGGCAGCAGCGGCGGCCAGAGCGCGCAGGTCGCGGGAGAGCGGGGCCTGCCCTTCGCGGCGAACTACCATGTCAGCCCGTCCGCCGTGCTCGAGGCGGCCGAGGCGTACCGGGAGGCGTTCAAGCCGTCGGAGACCCTGGCTGCGCCCCATCTGATCGTCTCCGCCGACGTGGTCGTCGCCAAGGACGATGAGACGGCCCGCGAGCTGGCGTCGCCGTACGGGCTGTGGGTGCGCAGTATCCGCAGCGGCACGGGGGCGATCCCGTTCCCGACGCCTCAGGAGGCCGCGGCCCACGAGTGGACAGAGGAAGACAGGGCCCTGGTCGAGGACCGGGTCACGACCCAGTTCGTCGGCTCGCCGCGGACCGTCGCGGAGCGGCTGCGTGTCCTGCGCGACGTCACCGGCGCGGACGAGCTGCTCGTGACCACCATCACCCACGACCACGCCGATCGGGTGCGCTCCTACGAGCTGCTGGCCGGGGAGTGGGCGGCCTCCGGCGGGTGAGCTCGCGATGACTCCGGTGGCGGCCCTGGCTGGAGCCGTCACCGGAACCACCACGGCGGCCGTCCCGCCCTCGCCACGCGGAGGAACGAGCGGGGGACGGCCGTCGTAGCGGGGTTCAGTCGAAGAAACCCGTCAGGTGGCCAACGACCGCCGCGGGCTGCTCCTCGACGAAGTAGTGGCCCGTCCCGGTCACCTCGGCGACGCGGACGTCGCTTCCCTGGGCCGGCAGCACCTGGTTCATGCGCCCGTAGAAGGCGCTGTGGGCCAGGCCCAGGATCGGCGCGGTCACCCTGCCGTACGTTCGGTAGTCCTCAATGTCCTGGCCGAAAGTCTGGTACCAGCCGTTTCCGCCGCGAACGGCGTCCGGGTGGGAATACGCCTGGGCGTAAACGGCCCGGTCGCGCTCATCGATCGCCGTTTTGTCAACCAGCAGATAATCGAATATCGAGTCGACCAGATATCGCGACCTGCCGGAGACGAGCTGCTCGGGAAGGCCGTGCACCTGGTTGAACGCGAACCACCAGGGATAGAACGCCTGGCCCGGCCGGGGAAGCATGCGGAACTCGTAGTAGGACTCGTCGGGGTGGGTCACGTCCAGCACCGCGAGTTTCCTGGTCGCCTCAGGGTGGTTGACGGCGAAGCTGAACGCGATCATTGAGCCGACGTCGTGCCCGGCGATGTTGACGCTGTCGTGCCCGAGCTTGCGCACCAGCCCGTACACGTCCCGCGCCATCGTCTTCTTGTCGTATCCGGAGGCGGGCTTGTCCGAGCCGCCCATGCCGCGCAGGTCGACGACGATCACTCGATAGCGGGCCGCCAGCGCCGGCATGACCTTGCGGTACTCCCACCACGTCTGGGGCCAGCCGGGCAGCAGGACAAGCGGCTCGCCCCTGCCGCCCGTCACGTAGTGCAGCCGGACGCCGTCGACCTCGGCGTGCCGGCTGGTGAAGCCGCCGGGCAGGGAACGGGCCAGCTCGGCATCGGACGGGGCCGGGCCCCTCGCGGCGCCCTCGCCGGGCGTCGCCGCCACGGCGACACCGCCCGTGGTGGCCAGCGCGATCGCTCCGGCTCCCAGCGTCATCGCGTTGCGTCTTCCTATTGACACCTAGGGAAATCCTCTCCTCGGCCGTCTGATGAATCCCCGATCAGGGCGGATCCGATGGGGGCCGCCCTGATTCCCGCTGAACGCTCGGGCAGATCATCTCTTATTCATCTCGGAAGAGCACCCCTAATTATCTATATTGTTCCCTCCGATTACCGGCGATACCCGGATAAATGCTGGTATTTATCTTAATAAGGGGAAATGCGTGCGGAGCCCAGCTGTTCTGCGCGGACGCCCGGCACGTCACGCCGACCGGCGCGCGAAGCGGTCCATGGCCTCAAGGAGAGCCTCGGTCATGCCGGAGTGCCCCGTGCCGTGTCCCGCCTCGTCGATGAGGACCAGTGTCGAGCCGGGCCACGCCCGCGACAGCCGCCAGGCGATGTCGGGCGGCCCGCTGATGTCGAGGCGCCCGGTGACCAGGACGCCGGGGATCCCCGCGAGTCCTCCCGCCCCGCGCAGGAGTTCCTCCTCCTCCAGCCACGCGGTGTGCCGCCAGTAGTGGGTGACCAGGCGCGCGAAGACCATGCGGAACTCCGGGTCCTCGAAGATCGGGTCGGGGTGGTGGTCCCCTGAGGTGGCCACGTGGGTGTCCTCCCAGCGGCACCAGTCGCGGGCGGCCTGCTCCCTGATCGCGGGATCGGGATCGCGCAGCAGGTCGGCGTAGGCCGCCGCGAGGTCGCCGTCGCGCGCGGCCTCGGGAACCCCGTCGCGGAAGCGCGCCCACTCCGCGGGGAAGACGCGGCCCATGTCGCGCGTCACCCACTCGACCTCACGGCGGGTCGTGGTGACCACGCTGAACAGTACGATCTCCGAGACCCGCTCCGGATGCCGCTGCGCGTAGGCCAGCCCGAGCGTGGACCCCCACGATCCGCCGAAGAGCAGCCACCTGCCGATCCCGAGACGCTCTCGCAGCCTCTCGATGTCGGCCAGCAGGTGACCCGTTGTGTTGACGGACAGGTCGGTGTTCGGGGCACCCGCGCTGGGCGTGCTCCTGCCGCAGCCGCGCTGGTCGAACAGCACCACCCGGTACGCCTCCGGGTCGAAGTAGCGCCGCCATCCCGGGGTGCACCCCGAGCCGGGACCGCCGTGCAGCACGAGGGCGGGCTTTCCCTCGGGGTTGCCGCAGGTCTCCCAGTAGACGAGGTTGCCGTCGCCGACGTCGAGCATCCCGCTGTCGTACGGCTCGATGTCCGGGTAGAGGCCGCCCATGTTGCTGTCCTTTTCGTTCGGTGCCGGCCGGGGTCAGGCCCGTTTGGCGATGGCGGTGATGAGGGGCTGGACCAGGCGGGCGGCCAGCGGGCCGAAGGCGGCGAGGATGAGGACGTACGCCGCGGCCAGCGGACCCAGGTCGGGATGGATCCCGGCGGCGACGGCGAGCCCGGCGATCACGATGTTGAACTCCCCCCTGGGGATGAGCGCGATGCCCGCCCGCGCCTGTCCCGCCTTGGCGATCCCGGCCCGCCGGGCGGCGTAGGCGCCGGTGAGCAGCTTGGTGATCATGCTGACCAGGGCGAGCAGCGCGGCCAGCCCGGCGACCGGGCCGATCTTGGTGGGGTCGGTCTGCAGGCCGAAGAAGACGAAGAACACCGCGGCGAACAGGTCGCGGAGCGGGGTCAGCAGCGCCTGGGCGTCCTCGGCCAGTTCTCCGGACAGCGCGATGCCGACCAGGAAGGCGCCGACGGCCGCCGACACCTGGAGCTGCTGGGCCACTCCGGCGACCAGCAGCGCGAGCCCGACCACCTTCAGCAGCAGCACCTCGGAGTTGGGGCTGGCCACGAAGGCCTCGATGAAGCGGCCGTAGCGGAGCGCGACCAGCAGCACGACGCTGACCGTGCCCAGCGCGATCGCCACGGTGACCGCTCCGCTTGCCAGGCTCAGCCCGGCCAGCATGGCGGTGAGGACCGGCAGGTAGACCGCCATGGTCAGGTCCTCGAAGACCAGCAGGGACAGCACGACCGGGGTCTCTCGGTTGCCGATCCACCCCAGGTCGGACAGGACCTTGGCGGTGATGCCCGAGGAGGTCGCGTAGGTGACCCCGGCCATGGCCACGGCGGCGACCGGGCCCCAGCCGAGCAGCAGCGCGGTGACCGCGCCGGGGGCCGCGTTGAGCAGCAGGTCGACGACCCCGGCGCGGGCGTTGCCCTTCAGGCTGGTCACGAGTTCGTCGGCGTTGTACTCGAGGCCGAGGGTGAGCAGCAGCAGGATGACGCCGAGCTCGGCGCCGACCGAGATGAACTCCTCACTGGTCGCCAGGGGGATGATGCCGCCGGTGCCGAAGGCGAGACCGGCGAGCAGGTAGAGAGGGATGGGGGAGATACCGACGCGCAGCGCGAGCGCGCCGAGGATGCCGAGTCCGAGCAGGACGGCGCCGAGTTCGAGGAAGAGGATCGCTGTGTGCACCCGGCGCCCTATCCGTGGGCGAGGATGTCGGAGACCGCCGCGGTGCTCTCCGGGCTGCCGACGACGACCACCACGTCACCGCCGTCGAGCGCGAAGCCGGGCCCCGGGCTGGCGAACACCTGTCCGCCGCGGACCACGGCCACGATGGACGCGCCGGTGCGGGTGCGGACCCGCGCGTCGCCCATCGGCCTCCCCGCGTACGGCGTGCCCGGCGAGATCGGAAGCTGAAGGCTGACCAGGCCCTCGACCTCCCGGTGCAGGGCGTTGAGGCGCTGCACGATGCGCGGGGCGCCGAGCAGCTCGGCCAGCGCGTCGGCCTCCTCGTCGTTCAGTTTGACGGTCTCGCACGCGCGGTCGGGATCGGCGGGATCGTATATCACCAGGTCGCGGCGGCCCGTGCGATGGGAGACGATCCCTATCCGCCGGCCTGATCGCGTGGTGAACTCGTGCCGCAGCCCTATCCCGGGCAGTGCCGTCTGCTCGACCTCCACTGTGACAATCCTCCACTTATGCGTATATCGACGGGTTTGTCGAACCTATCAACGAACGGCGCCGCCTCCGGTTCCGCGTATAACCGGTATTACCGATTGACTTTGCGGGTTATATGCCTGACGATGGGCGGGACCGTCGGCGTCGCAGCACGCGGTTCGACGCGACCCTGGAGAACCCGTCGTGAAATTCCACTGGTTCCTGCCGACCGCCGGTGACAGCCGGGCTCTCACCGGCGGCGGCCACGGCCTCAAAAGAGGCCACGGCCGTTCCGAGACGGCGGCGTTCCGCCCGCCGGACATCGAGTACCTCGCGCAGGTCGCCCGCTCGGCCGAGCAGCTCGGCTTCGAGGCCGTCCTGACCCCGACCGGGACCTGGTGCGAGGACGCCTGGCTGGTCACGGCCGCGCTGACCAGGGAGACCGAGCGGCTGAAGTTCCTGGTCGCGTTCCGCCCCGGCCTGCTGTCGCCGACCCTGGCCGCGCAGATGGCCGCGACCTACCAGCGCCTGTCACGAGGCAGGCTCCTGCTCAACGTGGTGACCGGGGGAGAGGCGGCCGAGCAGGCCAGGTTCGGCGACCACCTGTCGAAGGACGAGCGCTACGAGCGCACCGACGAGTTCCTGTCGATCGTGCGCGGCGCGTGGAGCGGCACGCCGTACGACTTCGTGGGCGAGCACTACCGGATCGACGGCGCGACCGTCGCCGAGGTGCCCGACCCGCTCCCCGAGATCTACTTCGGTGGCTCCTCACCGGCCGCGGGGCCCGTCGCGGCCAGGCACGTGGACGTCTACCTGACCTGGGGCGAACCGCCCGGCCAGGTGGCGGAGAAGATCGAGTGGATCCGCGGGCTCGCCGAGGAACGGGGGCGCAAGCTCAGATTCGGCATCCGGCTGCACGTCATCACCCGGGACACCGAGCGGGACGCCTGGGCCGAGGCCGAACGCCTGCTGGCCGCGCTCGACCCCGCGGACATCAGAACGGCCAGGGAGGCGCTGAGCCACAGCGAGTCGGTCGGCCAGCAACGGATGCTCGCCCTGCACGAGGGCTTCGCCGGCGGTACGGCCCGCGACCTGGAGATCCACCCGAACCTCTGGGCCGGGGTCGGCCTCGTCAGGGGAGGCGCAGGAACCGCGCTGGTCGGCAGCCACGCCCAGGTGGCCGAGCGGATCGAGGAGTACGCGGCGCTCGGCGTCGAGGAGTTCGTGCTGTCCGGCTACCCGCACCTGGAGGAGGCCTACTGGTTCGGCGAGGGGGTGCTTCCCCGGGTGCTCGCCCCCGCGCTCAGGTGACCGCGACCGCGCCCGGCCGGTACGGCCCGCGCCGAGGGCGGGGCCGGGCGGACGTCCTGTCAGGGGGATGCGAAGACCGTCACCGGTTCAGGCGCGCGACGACCAGATCGGTGAAGCCATTGGCCAGCAGGATGACGGCGATGGCGGTCAGCAGGATGCCCGCGACCCGGTCGAGGAGCATGGCGCCGTTCAGGGAGATGCGGCGTTCGACGTGACCCGCCAGATAGACGGTCAGGCCGGTGACGGCCGCGAAGGCGATCGCGGCGACAGACAACCATGCCTTCTCCCTGATGCCGGAGGCTTCCGCGGACGCCGCGACACCGAAGGCGAAGGTGGTCCCTCCGACCGTCAACGGGAAGGTCAGCGGTGTGAACAGCACCGACTGTGTGTCTCCGGCCGCGGGCTCAGGGACCGGCTCGGAGCCCGATTCGATTAGCTTTTGCTTCTCCAACTCCTCCACGGCGCCCGCCTTGCCGCGCATGAGGGGAATGGCGGCATAGGCCAGGGCGATGCCGCCGGTGGCGGTGAGCGCGGCGGTGCTGATCCCCAGAACTCTCAGCAGCGGCTCACCCAGCCAGAGGGCGGCCAGCACGAACACCGCGACGTTGAGGGCCAGCCCCAGGGACAGGCGCATGATCTGCCTGTTGTCGAAGGGACGCAGGATCGGCAGGTAGGACGCCAGAGCCGCGACCGGGCTGTAAAGGCCGAACAGGGCCAGGAACAGAATCAGCGCCGGGTGGCTGGTCATCGCACCCCTCCCGACCGGGGAGCGCGGGCGGTCACAGCCCGTCTCGCAGGATGGGGCAGGTCATGCAGTGGCCGCCGCCACGCCCCTTGCCCAGCTCGAACCCCTCGATCTCCACGACCTCGACGCCGTGATCGCGGAGTTTGTGGTTGGTGAACTCGTTCTTGTGGTAGCCCACGACCACCCCGGGTTCCAGCGCGACGAAGTTGCTGCCGCTGTCCCATTGTTCCCGCGCCTGCTGGAAGTCGTCGCCGCCCGTGGGAATCACCTCGAGCCTGCCGATGCCCAGGGCGTCGGCGATCGCGGTGGCTAGGCCGGGATCACGGTGTACCTCCAGGGTTGCGTCCTTGTCGCCTGGCCGCAGTGAGTACACCGCCGCGTTGTCGACGACCGGCGGGTATCCGGTGGCCTTGTTGACGTCCAGCAGGGTGAACACGGTGTCCAGGTGCATGTAGGAGCGGCTGGGCGGGATGTTCACCGCGATCACCCGGGTGGCGGCCTGCCGGGCGAACAGCGCCAGGGCGATGTGCTCGATCATTCGCGTGGTGGTGCGCTCGCTGACCCCGATCGCGACCGCTCCGTTGCCGATCGGCATCATGTCGCCGCCTTCGAGCGAGGCCCGGCCGAAGTCCTCCTCGTCGAAGCCTCCGTCATCGCCCATTGGCGGGTACCAGTAGGTGAAGTCGTCCTGGGCGAACATCGGGTGGTAGTGGTAGACGATGCTCTGGTTGATCGTCTCCAGTCGCCTGGCGTGAAAGAACAGCGGGTTCAGTGACACCCCGCCGTACAGCCACGCCGACGGGTCACGCTGGTACAGCGTGTTGGGCAGCGGCGGCAGGATGAACGTGTTCGGCTCGGCCATCGCGGCGACCAGGCAGCGCGCGTCGAACCCCTCCCTGCTCTCCCGAACCCCGGAGAAGAACTCCTCCTTGGTCAGGCCGCCGATCAGGTGCTCGGCCAGCTTCGCCCCGGACCAGCCCGCCAGCTCGCTGCGGATCTCCTCCACCAGCACCGGCCCGACCGACAGGTGGGTGACCGTGCGCTCGACGGCGTGCCGCTTGGCCTCCGGATCGGCGTCCAGTGCCTCGGCCAGCAGCTCCTGGTGGTGGAACACCTCGATGCCGCGCTCACGCATCACCGCGACGAACGCGTCGTGTTCGACCTGCGCGCGGCCGACCCACAGCACGTCGTCGTAGAGCAGATCGTCCTTGTTCGCAGGAGTCAGCCGTTTCAGGCTCAGATCCGGGCGGTGAACGATCACCTGCCGGAGCCTGCCGACCTCCGAATGAACTCCGTACCTCGTGACCATCGTGCCCCGTCCGTGAACCAGCCTCGTGTTCCAGGCGCACAGCGGATCCGCATGGTCTCCGAAGGGGCCGTGAGCCCCGGCGGCCCACGCCGGCCACAAACGGTAACCATCCGAGTCGCCTCTGTCGCTCTGCGTACCCGTGGCCTTCACGCGAAAACTCGTTCCGGGGTACTTCCCCTCAGTGCCTGCCCGCCCGCCGGTCGGCGCCGGTGCCGGGATCGGTACCGTGCTCCCCGGTTCCACGACCGCTTCGCCGTACGGCGCTTCCGTCCGCGCCGTACTCGGAACCGCGGCGCGCGCGGCGGTTCGCGACCACGTCGGCGACCGCGACCGCCAGCGCGGCCAGTACGAAGCCGATGGTGACCAGCAGCGCCGTTCTGAACGCCGTGGCGTGGTCGCCGTGTGAGGAGGCGACCCCGGAGAAGAACACCGAGCCGATCGCCGCGATGCCGAGGGCCGTGCCGATCCGCTGCCCCGTCTGCAGCACCCCGCCCGCGGTGCCCGCCTCCGAGACCGGGACCTGGGACAGCGTCAGCGTCTGGTTCGGCGAGATCACCAGGCCGCTGCCCAGGCCCGCCAGGAGCAGCGGCGCCGCGATCGCCCACGCGACGCCCTGCCCCGAGTAGAGTCGCGCGGCCAGCTCGGTGACGGCCAGTCCGGTCGCGACCGTCACCAGTCCCACGACCACCATCGGCCTGCCGAATCTGGTGACGACCCGGCCGCCCAGTACGGAGGCCAGCGCGGATCCCGCCGCGAACGGGGTGCTCGCCAGTCCCGCCTCCAGCGGGGAGTAGTGCAGCCCGTTCTGCAGGTAGATGGTGAGGATGAAGAAGATCGCGGTGAAACCGGCGAAGTAGAGCGCCGCGATCACGGCGCCGAAGGCGTAGGAGCGCCTGCCGAACAGCGACAGGTTGACCATCGGCTCGTGACGGCGTCCGTACCGGCGTTCCCAGCCCGTGAAGACCGCGATCACGGCGAGTCCCGCGACGGGCAGCAGCCACTTCCCCGGGCCCGGCCACTGCTGTCCCTCGACGAGCGGCAACAGGATCAGCACGAGCCCGGCGGCCAGCAGCAGCACGCCCACGGGGTCCATGCTCTTGCGCGAGCGTTTCTCCGGAGGGCGGCGCGGGATGTAGCGGTAGGCCAGGGCGATGGCGAGCAGGCCGATCGGCACGTTGACGTAGAAGACGAGGCGCCAGCCGTCCAGCTCGCCGCCCAGGCGGATGAGCAGGCCGCCGAGCATCGGGCCGATCGCGGTCGAGATGCCGATGGTCGCGCCGAGCAGCCCGAACGCCCTGCCTCGCTCCGCTCCCCGGAAAAGCTGCTGGATCAGCCCGCTGACCTGCGGGTTGACCACCCCGCCTGCGATTCCCTGGACGAGTCTCGCGACGACCAGCCAGGTCGAGGTCCGGGCGAGCCCGGCCGCCGCGCTGGCCAGGGTGAACAGGGCGACGCCGAAGACGAAGGCGTTGCGTCTGCCGCGCATGTCGCCGAACCGTCCCGCGGGCACCAGCACCAGGCCGAAGGTGAGGGCGTAGCCGGAGACCACCCACTGCAGGTCGCTCTGCGGCGCGCCGAGCCCGGTGCGGATGGAGGGTAGTGCGACGTTGACGATGCTGATGTCCAGCAGCGTCATGAAGCCGGAGACCAGGCAGACGATCAGCGCCTTCCAGCGGCGCGGGTCCGCCTCCTCCCGCCACCGGGTCGCCGGTGTCCCGCCGGGGCGGGCCTCGGGGCTCATACGGCCGGGGCCGGGCGCGCGTGTTCCGTGCGTGCCGGGGGCCCGTACGGCCTCGGGGCGCCGGGCGTGATGGGCGTTCGGCTGGAAACCATCATGACCGCCTTGGTCTCGACCTGCGGTAGGACTTCTCACGCTTTAGCGGCACATACCTACCCTTTTCGGGTAGTCCAATCACCGTCTGTCGCTTCGCCGCGGGGGCCGGCGATGGGTTCTCCCGCGGGCGATCCACTGTACGCGGAGCGTCGTCCCCCCGGGGGAAGACCACCGGAAACAGGTACGGCGGGCGGCTGTGGCCGCCCGCCGTACCTGTCACCCGATGCCCGGGATGGTTCTAGAGGGTTTCCCCGAGTCGTTCAGCGGGTCAGATCCGCTGCCAGAGGGCGGGAACGTTCGGCGGCTCCCAGCCGGGGTAGGCCGTGTGACCCTGGATGCAGCGGTAGCTGGATCCGCCGTAGGTGACGATGTCGCCCGCCGCGTAGGTCTTCCACGCGGCCCACTCGTTGCCGCCCTGCCCGCCGTTGACGGTGAGGGTGAGGGTGGCCGTGTGGGTCACCGGACCGGTGGCGGTGACGGTGATGGTGTAGGTGCCCGCCGGGGTGGTCGAGGACGTGGCGACGTTGAGCGTCGAGCTGTCACCGCTGTTGACCGTCGAGGGGCTGAAGGACACGGTGGTGCCCGAGGGGGCGCCGCTCGCGCTCAGCGAGACCGACCGCGAGTTGCCGGTGGTGACCGCGGTGCTGACGGTGGCCGTGGCCGAGGCGCCTTGCTGGACCGTGACCGTGCTCGGGCTGACCGAGACCGAGTAGTCGTCCGTCGGAGGCTGGCCGCCGACGGTGAGCCTGAAGGAGGCCGACTTGGCGCCGCTGGCCGCGCTGCCGTTCAGGTTGATGGTGTAGGTGCCCGCCGGGGTACCTGCGGAGGTGGAGACGGTGACCGTCGAGCTCTGACCGCTGGTGACGGTCGAGGGGCTGAAGGACACGGTGGTGCCCGAGGGGGCGCCGCTCGCGCTCAGCGAGACCGACTGCGCGCTGCCCGAGGTGGTCTGGGTGCTCAGCGTCGCCGTGGTCGAGGAACCCGCCTGCACCGTGGCAGAGGCCGGGTTGACCGAGAGCGAGTAGTCGTTGGAGGGCGCGTCGGTGACGCCGAGCTTCCACACCGCGTTCGCGATGGCGTCGGCGTTGATGTCCAGCGCGGTGGCGTTGATGTTGCTGGTGGTGTCGCAGGAGGAGTGGTAGCAGCGGTCGAAGGCCACGTTGGCCTGGCCGCCCCACTTGGCCGCCTGCGCCGAGGTCTTGCGGGTCTCGGCGCCGGTGAAGATGCCGCCGACCTTCACGCCCGCGTTCTTGAACCCTGTGTGGTCACTGCGCCCGTCGCCCTCGGTCTCGATCTCCGTGGGGATGTTCTTGCTGGCGTAGTAGTCGTTGAAGACCTTCTGGATCGCCGGGACGTCGTCGTAGACGAAGTAGCCAGGGTTGGGCGAGGCGGTCATGTCGAAGTTCAGGTAGGTGTCGATGCCGCTCGTGCCGCTGTTCTGCACGTAGTACTTCGAGCCGACCAGGCCCGCCTCCTCGGCGGCCCACCAGGCGAGGCGCAGGTGCTTGTTGAGGTTCGGCTTGAGGCTGGCCACGTTCAGGGCCAGCTCCAGCAGGGTCGCCGACCCCGAGCCGTTGTCGTTGATGCCGGGCCCGGCGGACACGCTGTCCAGGTGGCTGCCCAGCATGAGGGTTGGGCTCGCGGGACCGGAGGGCCAGTTGGCGATCAGGTTGGAGTGGGTGCGCCCGTTGTAGCTGAAGTTCTGGATCGTGGTGGTGTAACCGGCCGCGTCCAGCTTGCCCTTCACGTAGTTCAGCGACGCCGTGTAGCCGGCCGACCCGGACACGCGGTTGCCGCCGTTGCTGCTGGCGATCGACTGGAACTGGTTCAGGTGGGCCTGGATGTTGGCCACTGACAGATCCGGTGCCGCGAGTGCGGCTCGGGCGCCCGCTGCCGGTGCCGCGACGGCGGTTGTGGCGCCTGCCACGGATGATGCGGCCATGGCGACGGCGGCCAGTACGGCGACCGCGCCTAACTTGACCTTGGGATTCACGCGGGGTGACTCCTCTCGGTGTCCCTTGGGGGGTTAGAGGGATGCAAGGAGCCCTGACGGTTTGGGCTGGACCAAAGCTCGCATCGGGAGCAGCGAGCGGAGTACCCCACGAATGTGGATAACTTCGGGATATGGTCGCCTAAACCGGCCGGGAGGCAGGATATGGTCGTTTAGACCGGCGGGGAAAGAGGCACATGGCGCCTCAGCCAGGAGGCGTAGACCGGCGCGCGCCGTACCTCCGACCAGTAGGTCTTGGTCACCGCCTGGACCAGGTCCGGGCCGTGCCTGGCTATGGGGCCGTGCTCGGTCCATCCGATCATGTGCCGGAACCGTAGCGGGGTCCCCGCGAGCGGCCGGATGACGATCCCCGGGTAGCCCTTGCTGGTCGCCTGGAACATGCCGACGCACCTGCCCGCGGAGATCAGGTCGATGGCGAGACTGAGGTCGGCGGAGTAGGCGATCTTCGGTGCGAAACCCTGCCGGGCGCAGGCCGCCCAGAAGTGTTCCCGATGCCCTGCCTCCGCCAGCGCGTGCAGGGTCCAGTCCTCGCAGGCGAGATCGCGTAGCTCGACCTCCTCCCGTTGGGCGAGTGGATGGGTCGCGGCCAGGCCGACGAAGATCGGTTCGACGGCCACGCCCGCGTAGACCACCCCGGGAGGTGGGGTGAGCTCGTGTCCCGGATAGTCGCCCAGAGTCGCGAGCTCGAGCCGTTCGGACTCGAGCAGTCCGGGCAGCAGGTCCATGGCCTCCTCGGTGCGGACGGTGATGTCGGCACCGGTCAGCAGCTCGTGAAGGCACTTGATGACATTTATCGCTAGGTGGCTGGACATACAGCCCACCCGAATTTTGAGCTTCTCCGCGGCCTGTTCGGCGTAGCGCATGCCGTCTCGCCGAAGCTCGTCGAAGGCGGGCAGGAGCGAGCGTGAACGGACCAGTACCCACATGCCGAGCTGTGTGGGCCGTGCCCCTTCCCGGCCTCGCTCGAACAGCGGCCCACCGAACATGCGTTCGATGCGACGCAGTTGCGTGGCGAGCGCAGGCTGCGACATCTTGAGGGCTGCCGCCGCCTTGGAAATGCTGCCCGAGTCGGCGATCGCACAGATCGCCCGTAAATGACGCACTTCTAGGTCCACACCAGAAGGTTAATAGTAAAGAACCTTTCCGGTAAGGCCTAACTTTGTGACGCGTTGTTTTGATGGGTGAAATATTGTCATTTGTGCTGCGTGTGGCGTTGTGGAGCCGCATACCAAATCGCATATGACGGGTCGATATGGGCCGCTATAGGGCACAAAAGGGACATTTTTCACACCTTGTCCAACCGGTGAACGGCGTTCGGGTTACCGCAGGAGCCGGGTGAGATCGGGCGGCGGTGAGAAGGTGAGACGGCCGCCCGAGTGGACGGGAGAGGCGAAGACGACGACCTTGCCCGGGGTGCCGGTGGAGAGGGTCGTGACCGGGCGGACGTGGCAGTGGCCGTGGGAGAGCCGGTGTGCCGGCAACGGCCCCCGGCCGTTCTCCACGAGCAGCGGCAGGCCGATCTCCTCGACCGAGTCCAGCAGGTTGAGGATGGTGCGGACCTCGTAGAGGTCGGGATCGCCGTCGACGACCTCACACCAGGTGGGGATGGCGCCGAGGCTGAAGAGGCGCAGCTCGTACGGCGGGCGGGCGTGCTTCTTCGCGTTGGCGGCCGGCTCCGCCACGACGGTCTCGGCGTCGGCGTCGGCGTCGTCGTCCAGACCGGTGCGCTCGAGAGTCTCCCTGACGACGGCGCGGGCCCGGCGCGGGACCGATCTCGGCCGGAGGAGCTTGACCGTCATCCGGATGTCGTCTGGGCTCGCCGCCGTCGCGGGGGGCCGCGCGTCCGGCCCTGCCTGGGGAGGCACGATGTGCGCGGGGTGATATGGGACGCCTCGGGGAAGGCCTCCGGCTGGCCGCATCGACACGCTCCGTTCGCTCTGGTGATCGTCCACAGCAGGAAACGTCACGGGGCCGGGGAGGTGAACGCCGCTACCTCTCCGTTCGGCGTCGTGCGACGGGGCGTCTGCCCGCACTGGTCGCCCGCTGGTCGTTTCCGTCGGGAGGTGGCGCCCCTCGGCGAATCATTGTCACAATGAGTGGTCATCTCATCACCAAAGGGAGTCATTGTGGAGACACGGGGTCGCGTCGGCCGTCCCGAGCTGGTCAGGGCGCGCATGCGACGGGGCATGACCCAGGAGGCGGCGGCGGAGGCGGTCGGGGTCGCCGCGACGACCTGGGCCAGGTGGGAGCGCGGGGAGCAGGGCGTCCGCGCCTGCTATCGGGCGCGGATGGCCACCGTGTTCGAGGTCGAGGCGGTCGAGGTCGAACGATGGATAGAGGGGTGGGCCTTCGGGGAGAGTGCATCGTGGCCCATCGCGGACTTCAGGGACACATCGGTGGCGGCTACGGTGAAAGCGGTCGCGCACCTGTGGAGGTTGGAGATGGAGCCGTCCCGCCGCCATCTGCTGGCCACACTCCCCTTCGTGCCTTCGGCCCTGGGGGAGTGGCTGACCTCCTGGAATTACGGTGATCCGCCTGTGACGACGGCGCACCACGGGTCCGGGCCGGTCGTGGGGCTCGCCGACGTCGCGCGTATCAATGAGGCTCGCAGAGCGTTCAGTCAGATGGACCATCAGTTCGGGGCTGGCCTGGTTCGTCCGGTGGTTCTCAGATATCTGAACGGCAACGTCGCGCCGTTGCTGCGCGGACGCTATGACGCCAGGGTCGGAGGCGAGCTGATGAGCGCTGCGGCGGGGATGAGCCGGTTGGCGGGGTGGACGGCCTTTGACGTCAATCACCACGGTCAGGCGCAGCGGCACTTCGGCCAGGCGCTCAAGCTGGCCAAAGCAGGCGATGACGCGCTGACCGGCGCCTGGGTGATGGCGACGCTGACCCGGCAGGCGATTCACCTGGAGCAGTCCACTTGGGCGGTGTGGCTCGCACGAGCCGCTGCCGACACCGCTCGCCGGGCGCAGGCGCCCCCGCGTGTCATGGCGTTGATGTTGATCAGAGAGGCCTGGGCCACGGCCTTGCAGGCAAGACCCGCCGAGACCGGAGGCGGCCATGTTGCCAGGCAGGTCGAAGGACTGCTCGTCGAAGCCGAGCGCGCCCACGCGCAAGGCGTAACCGACCGCGATCCCGAGTGGACCGTCATGTACGAGGCGGAAGAGCTTAACGCAGAGGCGGGCAACTGCTGGCGTCTGCTCGGCGACCACCGTCGGGCGGCGGAGTACGCGGAGGCGGCCGTGGCCGGGTTCGGCGCACGCCTTCCTCGATCCGCTCAGCTCAACCAGGTGCACGCCGCTGAGGCGTATCTGGAGAAGGGGGAGCTGGAGCAGGCCCTGGACTCCGCCCGGGCTGCCATTCCGGCGGCCAAGGCGCTGTCCTCGGCTCGCTCGGTCGAGCTTGTCCGGCGGTTCGCCGCCCGGCTCGAGCCGTGCGGTGGCAGCATGATGGTCCGTGAGTTCCGTGACTACCTGAACGCCGAGCTCGCCGCCTGACCGTCCGCTGTTCGGGGTTCGCCGATCGACCGACACTCTCATAGCCTTATGTGACATCGTTTTCACATACTGTCATCGTCCTTCTCTGTGGCGATGACTGGCATCCAGTGACCGAGGTGAACGACAGGGGTACGGTTCCAGTGAGACGAATCGCGGGAGGAGTGGTGCGACAACCGGAACGCGGACTACGGCTCATGTGTTCTCGTTGTCGCCGTCGACATCGACGATCCCCTGGACGCCTCCGACATGGAGTGTGTGCGTGAGGTGGTCCGGCTGCACGGTGGTAAGAGTGCGACCGGTCTCAAGAACCTCTCCTACGAGACCGTCCCCATGATCGAGGCGCAGGCGGGTGGTGAGCGGGGAGTCCTGCTCGATCTCAACCGGGCGCGACGCCGCGCGCAGGTCCTCGCCCTCCGCGAGCGCTTCCGGGCGCGGCGTGCGACACAACCTCCTCAGCAGGACGATCCAGGCGCCGGCGAGACACTCAGGGCGGAGTTCCTGGAGACCCGAGACAGCCTTCGGCGAGCCAACGCGAAGACACTGGATGATCGATGAAGGGGGCCATCCGCAAGGGTGGTGTCTACCTCGCATCCGACAGGTCGCTCACGATGCCCCTCAACGACCGGCGTAACTATCATCAGTCGTCGTGCTCGTCGCCTTGGTCTCGGCCCTGGTTGTGCTCGCCCATCTGGTCTTCACCCTGGTGCTCCTGCCGTTCGTTCTGCTTTTCTCGTGCTGGACGCGCCCGCGGAGGGGGCCTCGGACAGGCCGATCCGGTGGTGCAGGCGGCGCAGCGGCGCGGGCGCCCACCAGTTGGCGCGCCCGGCCAGCCGCATGAGGGCGGGCACCAGCACCGCGCGGATCACCGTGGCGTCGACCGCGACGGTCAGCGCCATGCCGATGCCGAGTTCCTTGAGGAAGACGACCCCGCTCGTGGCGTAGGTGGCGAACGACAGCGCGAGGATCACCGCAGCCGCGGTGACCAGCGGGGCACTGCGGGCGATACCGGTCGCGACCGAGTCGCGCGGGTCGCCGGTGCGCTCGTACTCCTCCTTGATCCGGGCCAGCAAGAAGATCTCGTAGTCCATCGACAGGCCGTAGGCGACGCAGAACATCAGGATGGGAATGCTCGGCTCGAGCGAACCGGTCGAGGTGAAACCGAGCGGGCCCGACAGGTGGCCGTCCTGGAAGACCCACACCAGCACGCCGAACATCACCGACAGGCTCACCAGGTTGAGCAGCGAGGTCTTCAGCGGTGCGACGAGGCTGCCGGTCATCAGGAACAACATCACGAAGGTCACCAGCACGATCAGTGCCGCGACCAGCAGCAGGCGGCCGACGACGCCGTCGTGGTAGTCGGTCATCTCGGCGGGCGAGCCGCCCACCGAAACCCCGAAGGGCGCCGGTACGGCGCGGACGGCGCGCACCAGGCCGGTCGCGCCGGAGTCCAGGCGCGCGGAGGAGGCCACGACCGACAGCCAGGTCCCGTCGTGACCGACCTGTCCGGTGAAACGGCCCGGTGCGGAGTCGCCGACCCGCAGTCCGCCGCTGAAGGACCCGGCGGCCGAGTCGACGCGCACGACGCCGCCTATGCGGGACAGCGCCGCGGCGTAGGGCCCGGCCGCCGCGGCGGTCCCGGCGGGGGCGACGACCTGCAGGGCGTCCGCCTCCTCGGCGGCGAAATTCGCGCGGACCTGGTCGTACAGCAGGCGAGCGGGCGCTGAGGCGGGCAGCACCCGGTCGTCGGGCGGCCCGAACCGCAGGCCCAGGAACGGCGCGCCGAGCAGGCCGAGCTCGCCGACGCGCTCGCGCCGCTCCAGACGGCGCTGCGCGCCCGCATCGAGCGGATCCTCGGGGAGCTGGCGCCGGGCCAGGATGGCGCCGGGCGCACCCGTGCCGCGCTGACCTGCATCCACATCGTGCAGGGCGTGATACCGCTGATCACCGCCGCGGATCCGGCCGAGCGCCCGCTGCTGACCGCCGAACTGAAGAAGGTGCTGCACGGCTACCTGAAGCCGCTGACCGCGCGCCCGTGAAGTTGGTGCCCCTCGCTCTTTTGTCCGTGCGGTCGGTGCTCAACGGTGGTCGGTGGGGCCGAGCCTGTTCCACAGACGGGTGAGGTCGGGGAGGGGGAGGAAGGCCGGACGGCCGCCGGAGAGAACGGGCAGGGCGAAGGCGACGGCCTTTCCCGGATCGCCGGTGGCGAGGGCCGTGGTCGGGTGGACATGACAGTGACCGCCGGAGAGCCGGTGGGCCAGCAACAGGCCCCGGCCGTTCTCGGCGAGCAACGGCAGGCCGATCTCCTCGACCGAGCACAGCAGGCCGAGGACGACGCGGACCTCGTAGAGATCGGGATCGCCGTCGACGATCTCGCACCAGGCGGGGACGACACCCAGACTGAAGACACGCAGCTCGTACGGCGGGCGGGCATGCTTCTCCGCGTTCGCGGCCAGCTCCGCCACGACGATCTCCGCGTCGGCGACGGCGTCGTCGCCGAGGCCGGCCCGCCCGAGCACCTGCCGGACCACGGCTCGGGCCCGGCGTGAGGCCGAGCCGGACTGGAGGACCTTGACCGTCACGCGGACGTCGTCGTGCCCCGTCACGGGGCCGTGACGGTCGTCCGGCCCCGGCTGGGGAGGCACGATGTGCGCGGGGTGGTAGGGAACACCTCGGGAAGGGCCGCCGGATGGCCGCATGAACACGCTCCGTTCGCTCTGAGTGACGGTGTACAGCAGAAAACGTCACCGGCCGGGGAGCGTGAACGCCGGGACTCGTCCGTTCCTCGCTGCGCGGCGGGCCGCCTGTCCGCACTGGTCGCTTACTGATCGTTTCCATGGGCGGGTGGCGGTGGGAGTCGCACTGATATCACAATGAGTGGTCATCTCATCACCATAAGGAGTTCTTGTGGAGACACGGGGTCGTGCGGGCCGTCCCGAGCTGGCCAGAGCGCGGATGCAGCGGGGGATGACCCAGGAGGCGGCGGCGGAGGCGATCGGGGTCGCGGCGACGACCTGGGCGCGATGGGAACGCGGGGAGCAGGGGGTCCGCGCGTGCTATCGGGCGAGGATGGCGGCCGTGTTCGAGGTCGAGGCGGTGGAGGTCGAGCGGTGGATAGAGGGGTGGGCCTATGGGGAGAGCCCATCCTGGCCCGTCTCGGACTTCGGGGGTGACTCCCTGGCGGCTACCGTGAGAACGGTCGCGCGTCTGTGGAGGTTTGAGATGGACCCGTCCCGGCGTCACCTGCTGGCCTCGCTGCCGTTCGTGCCCTCGGCTCTGGGCGAGTGGCTGTCCTCGTGGACCTATGGGAACGAGGCTGGCTCGACGGCGCACCACGGGGCCGGGTCGGTCGTGGGGCTGGCCGACGTCGAGCGGATCAATGAGGCACACAAGGCGTTCAGCCAGATGGACCAGCAGTTCGGAGCCGGGGTGGTGCGACCGGTGGTGATGAACTATCTGAACAGCAGCGTGGCACCCCTCCTGCGGGGCCGTTACAGCGATCGGGTCGGTGCCGAGTTGATGACGGCGGCGGCGGGAATGACCGAACTGGCGGGCTGGACGGCTTTCGACCTCGGTCATCACGGTCAGGCGCAGCACTACTTCGGCCAGGCACTCAAGCTGGCGGAGGCCGGGAACGACCTCATGACCGGTGCCTGGGTGCTGATGACGTTGACGCAGCAGGCCATCTATCTGCAGCAGCCCAAATGGGCGATGTGGCTGGCACGTGCCGCCGTCGACAGCGCTCGCCGGGGACAGGCGCCACCGGGCGTCATGGCATTGGCGCTGGTCAAGGAGGCCGGGGCGACGGCTTCACAGGGTACTTCCGAGGGCAAGCCGGACAGGCACAGCATCCGGCGGGTCGAACACCTGCTCTCCGAGGCTGAACGCGCGCATGCTCAAGGAGTTGCTGAGCGGGACCCGGCCTGGCTCACCGCTTATGGCACGCCCGGATTGACGGCCGCGATCGGCTGCTGCTGGTACCAGATCGGTGAACACCGGCGGGCAGCGGCCTGCGCGGAGACGGCGGTGGGCGACTACGGCGAGCGCTTCCCCCGGGCCGTTCAGTTCACCCAGGTCAACGCTGCTGAGGCCTACCTCGGAATGGGGGAGTTGGAACAGGCTCTCCACTCCGCACGAACCGCCATCCCGAGAACCAAGGCGCTGGCCTCTTCCCGTCTGGTCGAGCGTCTTCGCCAGTTCAGTGATCGGCTTGAGCCGTACGGCGGCAGCGTGATGATACGCAAGTTCCGGGATCACCTGAACAGCGAACTCGTCGCCTGATCAGGCGTGAGACGGTACGGGGATGGAGGATGTCATGAGGTCTCCGGTGTCCGAACGCCCCAAGCGCACCCTGGTGAGGATCGGACCGCTGATTCTGGCATCCTTCCTGCTCGGCGCCTGTCAGATGGGGCCGGGCGAACTTTTCATCATCACCAACCAGAGTGACGAGACGGTCGTCGTCACAAGAAACGGAAACGTGTATGCGACGCTTCCTCCCGGCCGGGGAAACGAGACCGCCTTGGTAGGCGACTGTCCCGACGGCCCGTCTTCGGGCGACCGGTTCTCGGCCACGTCAGCCAGCGGCAGGCACTACGACTACGAAGGGCCGGTCTGCAACGGGCGCGAGTGGCGGATAGGAACGGCGAGTCGTCCGCCGGTCTTTCCCTCACCCACCTGAGACAGGCCCCGACGCATCGTCGGGCTGGCCCCGGATACGGCGAAAAACCGGATGGGCCGCTGCCGATCTTCCATTTATCAGGACCCCTCGGGGGGATCGGCCGGGGAAACGGCAGGCGGAGAACGGCCTGCGGGTTCCTCGGCCGTCGGTCCCGTGTCTCGTGCCGTTCACTCGGAGGCGTGCTGCCAGTAGGGGTCTCGGTAGAGCACGATGGTGGTGCCGCGCAGCAGTTCGTCGGGGGCGGAGACCAGGACGAGCTCGCCCGCGGCCTCCAACTGGCGCAGGACGTCGCGGACGCGGGGGCCGACCGGCAGCCGGCCGACGGGCAGGCCGAGGACGGCGCGGACCGTGTCGGCCACCTGGGAGAGCTGGAAGGGGCCGGTCAGCGGGGCGATCACCTTGCGGACGAGGTCGACGGTGATCGTCGCCTCCGCCTCGGCGTACGCGAGTTCCCAGCTGAGCTGCGCCTTACGCTTGCCGGTCCCGGCGCACGAGGTGCAGCGCTGGGAGAAGTTCGGCATGATCTGCTCGATCGCGGTGCCCAGGCAGGTGGTGCACTGGTTGGTCTCCATCGCGTGCAGCTCGGCGGCGTCCCGGTCGGCCAGATGCTTGCCGCACAGGCACAGGTAGTTCCTGAAGCCGCCACGGACCACGAGGAGATCGTCGGCGTCGTCCGGAACCTCGTCCCACAGCGTGGTTATCGTGTGCTTTTTCATAATTGCGCGACTCTATCCACCCTGGCTTCCCTGCCGCAGTTCAACGGGGACCACCCGTACCGGCGTACTCCACAGCCACTCCTCGGTGACGTAGGTTGCGGTCAGCAGCGTCATCAGGGCCAGGGCCCGTTCCGTCGAGGTTGAAGGATGTGCCCCGCAGTCGCCGAACCGGCACATCCACAGCTCGAAGGGGCTCCTGTCGCCGAGCTGCTCGTGGACGGAAGGCCTGGCGATGTTGACGCCGTCCCGCCAGATGTCGACCGAGATGCTGGTGAGCGGGAACCCGCCCGCAAGCACCCCGCCACCGGTGGTGACGAGACGGGCGACGGTGTCATGGACCGGCAGCATGCCCTCCGTCTGGAAGAGCACGACCCCGCCACCGGGAGGGCTCGCGATCCGTAGTGTCTCCAGGGGGCAGTCGCGTTCCGCCCTCCACAGCGCCTCGGTCTTGAGCGGCGGGCACCGCTCGGGCAGGGCGCCCAGGCGGCGGACGACCTCGTCCTCGGCGACGCCGCCGACGAACGCGATGCAGAACTCCTCGTGGTAGTCCTCATAGGAGAACATCATCTCGTCGACGGTCTCCTGGATCTCGCGGAGCCTCGGGCCGATGCGAGGAGCGCCGGGAAGATGGATGAAGAGGTCCGCCATGTCGGTGAAGAGCGCCTGGAATCCTGGAGATCGCCCGGCGATGCAGGACTTCCACGGGTCGGCTCCCGCGGCCAGCAGTAGCCGGACGGCGCCCTCGTGGCCGTGCCGTACCGCCTCCCAGAGCGGGGTGACCCCGTCGCCGTCAGTTGGGTCGACCTCCGCCCCCGCGGCCAGCAGTAGTTCGATCACCCGGACCGCGCCCTCCTGGGCGGCCTGGTGCATGGGCGTCGACTCCAGCCAGGGAAGCCGTTGCCCGGGGTCGAATCCGCCTGCCAGCCGTTCGCGGATCTCCGCCAGGTTCGTGTCGCGCCAGGCGCCGATGATCTCGCCCCATTCGATGTCGCCCACTGTCACCCCGTCTCGTCACGATGACAGGATCAAATCACCCGAAGGTGACATTTTCGATCAAACCTATGCGTGACAACCTGTCAGAGACCCGAGTCGTCTCCGGCAGGCGGTAGCGCGGGGTCAGGGCCAGGACGTTGTGGCAGGCGGTGTCGAGGTCCACGCGGTGCCCCACCGAGACGAAGACCGGCTTGACGCCGTTCCGGGTGCGGAGCACACGCCCGACGACGTCACCGTCCAGGATCAGCTCGGTCCAGGAGCCCCGTTCCTCGCCGGGAACGGAGTGGGAACCGACGAAGGCGGTCTTGCCGACGCCGATCGTGGGCAGGCCGGTCAACACGCCCAGGTGGCAGGCGAGGCCGAACCTGCGAGGGTGCGCCAGGCCGTACCCGTCGCAGACGACCAGGTCCGGAGCCTCGGTCAGCCGCTCCAGCGCCTCGACGAGCGCGGGGACCTCCCGGAAGGCGAGCAGCCCGGGAACATAGCCGAAGGCCACCCGGCCACCGACGACGACCTGTTCGACGACCTCCAGCGTGGTCCCGTCCAGTACAGCCACCGCCGCCGCGAGCCGCTCCCCGTCGTAGGCCACGTCCACCCCCGCGACCCTGGCGGGCCGCAGGGGGCCGGGGCCCGTCAGGTCGAGAAGCGGCCGCAGCTCGTCCTGGATCGCCTCGGCCTCGGCGATCGTGTGGGGGGTTCGTACCTTCATACAGACTTGACCTCCTCCCCTCCCCCAGGGAAGGGGATTCCCGCGGTCGCCCGCAGGGTTTCCTGTTTCACCGCCGGTCGCCCGCCCGAAAAGGATCTTTCGTTGAGGTCTTACACCGGCTCCGCAGGCGTTTCACCTCTCCGCCGGCCCGGCGGCGAGGATGGAGCCGATCGTGCGGATGGCGGCTTGGTTATCGCCGCCACCGAACACAGTACCGAAACCTGCAGCGTCGCACCGCGTTTCCTCCCAGCCCTGAAGGACCGGGTCTCCACGATTAAAGAGTTATGATCGCTATTTTTGGAGCATGACGACGTACAACGGGACCCTGCGGCGGGTCCTGAGGTGGCCGGTCAAGTCGCTGAGGGGCGAGGAGATCCGGCAGGGGCGGTTCGACGACCGGGGGATGGCGGGCGACCGTGCCTACTCCCTGGTCGACGGCAGGGAGAACCACGCGGGCAAGGTGCTCACCGTACGGCAGCGCGCCGAGATGCTCCACTGGAGCAGCGCGTACGGCGACGGGGACGTGCCCGCGCTGACGGCTCCCGACGGGACCGTCTGGGGCTGGGACGATCCGGGTCTCGCCGGGGCGCTGGCGCACTCGCTGGGCACACCGCTGAGCCTGCGCGCGGCCGACGGGCAGCAGGACAGAGGGCCGACCGTGCTCGTCACCTCCGAGGCGTCGCTGGCCGCGCTCGGCGAGGAGCTCGGCGCCCCGGTCGACCTGCGCAGGTTCCGGCCCAACCTGCACCTTGACCTCGACGCGCCCGCCTTCGCCGAGGAGAACTGGGGGCCGGGCACCACGGTCACCGTCGGCGAGGTCGAGCTGGCGGTGACCGGGGAGAATGCGGGGCCGTGCATCAGGTGCGCCGTGCCGAGCTGGGACCCGGACGGCCGGGAGCGCTGGCCCGAGCTGCAGAAGTGGCTGATCCAGCGGCACGAGAACAAGTTCGGCGTCATCGTCCGGGTGACCAGGCCCGGCGTCGCGAGGCGGGGCGACCGCGTGGCCGTCGACCACACGGCCGGCCCATCCTCGTGAGGGGCACGTCCGAGGGCCGTGCCCGGAGAACGGACCCGTACGGCGCGTCATAGTGTTTCCGAGCGGACTTTCTTCTGGGAAAAGGGGTGTGAGATGTCGGTTCTCGTGGCGTTCAGCGTGACGCCCATCGGGACGGGTGAGGACGTCGGCGAACTCGTGGCCGAGGCCGTGCGGGTGGTCCGCGCCTCGGGGCTGCCGAACCGTACCGACGCCATGTTCACCACGGTCGAAGGGGAGACCTGGGACGAGGTCATGAACGTGGTGCGGGACGCGGTCGCGGCGGTCGAGGCGCGGTGCGGGCGGGTCAGCCTCGTGCTCAAGGCCGACATCCGCCAGGGGCAGGACGGCAGACTGGACGCCAAGGTGGCCACCGTCGAGCGGTACCTCGCCTGACCAGGGCGCCGACCGGCCAGGACGGGACGGCGACGAGGAGGGGCGCGGCGGTGGCGGGCATTGCCGCGACTGGTATGCGAACCGTCGCCTGACTCTTTCGCTGATGCGTCTTCCAGACGTATATAGGCACATATGTCTGCCAGACCTATTAGGGTGGCGGCATGGAGAACGCCGAGCTCACCCCCACCGCGTGGGCGATCCTTGGGTTTCTGTCGCTGAAGGCGCAGACCGGCTACGAGATCCTGAGGGCCGCCAAGCGCTCGATGGAGGCCTTCTGGGGCGTCAGCAACGGTCAGCTCTACCCGCAGCTCCGGCTCCTGTCCGAGCTCGGGCTGATCAGGGCGGCGGGCGAGGCCGAGGGCCCCAGGTCGCGGCAGCGATGGGAGATCACCGGCGAGGGCAGGGCCGCCCTGCGCTCGTGGCTGGAGTCGATCTCCTCGCCGGTGCAGATCCGTGACGAGAACCTCGTCAAGCTCTTCTTCGCCGGGCGGAGCGGGCCCGAGTTGGTCGGCCGCCTCCTCGACGAGCGCAAGAGGATCTTTGCGCAGTTCGAGAGCGTGATCGACGCCGTGCTCCCCGGCGACCAGCTGCCCGAGGCCGAGCAGGCTGCCGCGCTTGGCGCCCCCGAGCTGCTCTTCAGGTACGGCAAGCACTTCACCAAGTCCACGATGCGCTGGATCGACCAGGAGGAGGAGCGCATGCGCGAGGCCTTCAGGGGCGACCGCGACGACCGGCCCGGCACGGATGACTCGCGCACTCCGGACGAAACGGAGGGCCGGGACGAGGGCGGCAGGGCCGACCAGGACGAGGGCGGCGGGGAGGATCGGGACGAGGGCGAGCGGCCCGACCGGGACGGGCTGTCCGGGCGCGGGCTGGACGGCAAGGGCGGCGGGAACTGACGTGTCCGACCTCCTCGCCCTCTTCGCCACGATCTTCAACGCTCTGCTCGTCGCGCTCTTCGCCAGGAAGGCGCTGGGCGTGCCCGTCGGCTGGCCGCGCTCCATCGTCATGGGCCTGTTCATGGGCCTGGCCGTTTCGTGGGCGGTTGGCTACATCGGCGAGCTGACCGGCGCCTTCGTCGGCGCCCAGGCCAGGGCCCCGCTCGGAGTGATCTTCATCATCATCACGCTGATCACGGCATGGGTCTTCGTGATCGGCCTGATCGTCCTGGTCCTGCTCGAACTCTTCGTCCCGACGGGCGCGCTGCCCTCGCCGCTGGCGTTCCTGCGCGGGTGGAAGGCGCGCAGGAGCAGGGCGCGGCGCTACACCCAGGTCGTGCGGATCGCGGCCAAACACGGGCTGAGCGGCTACCTCGGCGGGCGCCGCAGAACCCACGAGGGATCGGCCGCGATCGCCCGCTCGCTGCGCGACGCGCTCAACGAGGGCGGTGTCACCTTCGTCAAGCTCGGCCAGATGCTCTCCACCAGGCGCGACCTCATCCCCGAGGTCTTCGCCGACCAGCTCGCCACGCTACAGACCAGGGCCGAGCCCGAGCCGTGGCCGCAGGTCGAGCGGGCCATCCAGGAGGAGCTCGGCAGGCCGCTCGGCGAGGTCTTCCACACGGTCGACCCCAGCCCGCTCGCCTCCGCCTCGGTGGCTCAGGTCCACGCCGCACGGCTGCTGGACGGCACGCCCGTCGTGCTCAAGGTGCAGCGCCCAGGAGCGCGCAGGCAGGTCACCTCCGACGTCGAGATCATCCTCAGACTGGCCAGGTGGCTGGAACGAACCACCCCCTGGGGCAGGTCGCTGCGCGTGTTCAGGCTGGCCGAGGGCTTCGCCGCTTCCCTCGACGAGGAGCTCGACTACACCGTCGAGTTCGACAACCTGCGCGGCGTCGCGGCCACCTTGGACGGCGGGATCCGCGTGCCCACCGCCCACGAGAAGCACTCGACCGGCAGGCTCCTGGTCATGGACCGCCTGGAGGGCACCCCGGTCGGAGACGCGGGCGCGCTGCTGGCCGCACTGCCCGCCGCCACCCGCAAGGAGATCGCCGAACGCCTGCTCAGCGAGATCCTCAGGCAGCTCGTCCGCACCGGTGTCTTTCACGCCGACCTGCACCCCGGCAACATCCTCGTCACCGCGGACGGCGGTCTCGGCCTGCTCGACTTCGGCTCGGTCGGCCGCCTCGACCAGCCGACCCGCAACGCGCTCGGCATGCTACTGCTGGCCATCGACAAGAACGACGCGATCGGCGCCACCGACTCCCTCATCGAGATGCTGGACAGGCCCGAGAAGCTGGCCGAGCGGGAGCTCGAACGCGACATCGGCCAGCTCATGGTCCGCTACCGCACGGGATTCGGCAGGGGCGGCAGCGCGGGCATGTTCACCGCGCTGTTCAAGCTGATCCACGCGTACGGCTTCGCCGTACCACCGCAGATCGCGGGCGCCTTCAGGGCGCTGGCCGCGCTCGACGGCACACTCGCCCTGATCAGCCCCGACCTCGACGTGGTTGGTGCGGCCAGGCAGCAGGGCAGGGAGATGATGCGCGAGGCCACCGAGCCCGAGGCCGTGCGCGCCGACCTGGAGAGCCGTCTGGCGGGCTACCTGCCGATCCTGCAGCGGCTGCCCAGGCGGATCAACAAGCTGGCCGAGGACCTGGAGCACGGCAGGATCTCGGTCAACATCAGGCCGCTGTCGGACGAGCGCGACAGGCGCTTCCTGACCGGCCTCGTGCACCAGGTGGTGGTCGCCATCCTCGCCGCCGCCGCGACGCTGGGCGCGATCGTGCTCATAGCGGCGGACGTCGGGCCGATGGTGACGCCCAACCTGCGGCTGGTCGCGCTGATCGGCTTCGCGTTGCTGCTGGTCGGCTTCGTGCTGGCGCTGCGCTCGCTCGCGCTGGTCTTCCGCCGTCAATGACCCGCCCGCCGAGGTTCCGCGCGCCCGCGCC